>JACPNI010000016.1 GCA_016185555.1 Candidatus Woesearchaeota archaeon
GAACATCTTAATGATGGCAAGGATCCGGTTAATGGCCCAATAGAAAAACTGGCTGAAGCTTATAACATAGCGAAGATGGTTTCCCCAGCATTGGTTTTTATTGATGAAGGTGACGAAGTAGCAAAGACTAGGAGAGGTACATATGAGGATATGCTGACTAATAAGTTCCTAAACATCCTGGATGGAAGTGAGCCTTTATATAATGTGTTTACAGTCTTGACAACAAACCAGTTAAGGAATATTGATCCTGCTGTTATAAGGTCGAAGAGATTATCGGTTTTGGATGTTAAGGGTTACCTTAAAGAGAGTGATATCTTTGCAATTATCAAGAAGGTATTGGATAAAATTCCTCGGGATATTTCGTTAACATATGAAAAGATTTATACTATTGCTAAAAAATTATGCAATACGCCGGCTGATTTTGTTTTTTTTGCAGAGAAAATAAGTGACCTAAGGAATTCCGAGTTACAGACCATAAGAACATTAAGGGAAATTAAAGGCCGTGAAAATTTTAAAGAATTTGCAACCTTGAACTACAATACAATTCTTGGTATTATGGGATCTTTAAAGGTAAGTGACAGTATAATAAATAATTCAAAGTCTTCGCTTGATGATTTAATAAAGAATGCTGATATCCTTTACAGAAGCATATCTGATGTTAAGGAAGAAAAGGATTATCCGATAACAATATCACATGCAATAAAAGCAACGGAGTCTATGAAAAAGAATCCTATTAAGTCCGGAAAGATTATTCTTGATGATTTCCTTGAATCTGAAATATCAGAAGAGCCACAAGTTGGGTTTGTCATGGGAGCAGCTTATGTTGAAGGGGGCGGTGGTGGGCTTGTGCCAATTTCAAGCACCCTTATATTTAATAAAAACCTGGAAAAAATAATAATAACAGGCGCATCATCCGAGAACATCCAAGGCGATGTGAAAGATTCTACAGATACGAAACATTCTGCAATAGAAGCATTTTCGCTTATACAGAACTATATACAGTCATTGTGCAAAGAAATAAATATTTATAGGCTAATTGGAGAATATCTTGATAACTATACAATCCAGCATCAGTTCTTAAATCCTTTATACCGGGGAGGGGGGCCAAGTGCAGGGTTTGCATTATCCATCAATACCTTGTCACTAGTTTTGGATTTGCCAGTAAGAAATGATTTTGGCATTACAGGCGCCCCATGGAGCAGAGGCAAAAGCAGCGATGAAGTTGGATCTTCTATAATAATTGGCGGAGTAGAATATAAAACTGCAAGTGTATTGTCTGTATTGAACAGGATGTATATCCCAAACCAGAATATGAAGGATATTGATGCAACAGTTTTAGAAAATTATTGGAATCGAGGGAAAGATGTAATACCAGTATCAAGCTTCAGCCAGGCAGCGCCAGAGTTTTATTACTTTAACAGGGCACATGAAGAGTTATTCGATGAGTTTTGTAAAAGGAGAGTTGAGCAAAAGAAAACAGCGATGTATTCAGAGTTAGAGGCTAAAAATTATATTGATGAATTGAACAGTTTGCAGGCTAAATTAAAAAGTATGAGTGAAAATGAAATAATAAGAAGGATTCACTGCATTAAGAAATATGTTGAAAGCACTGGCAGAAATGAATACTCAAGTTTTTCCAGTATATTCAAGGAGTAGCGTTAAAGGTTTGTAGTATTTTATCAGCTTCTTCTGCTTCTTTGGTTTTTGGATGATACCGCAGGACATCTATAAGATAATCAATTGCTTTATCGTACTCATCATTTTCAATTAAAATATTTGCAAGATTAACCCTTGAAACAGATGAAATATAAAGTTCAGGCCATTTATTAATCAAAGTCTCATAGTTAAGTATTGCATTTCCTATATCATCTAGTTCTTCGTAAATTTCTGCTTTTCTCAGGAGTGAGTCCGTGGCCTCCATCGATCCTGGGTATAGCTCAATAAGCCTTGAGAACTCATTTAGGGCTTTATCAAACTCCTTTTTATTGGCATATATATTACTAAGGTCATAATATGATTTAACAATATAATCTTTAACAAAATTCTCTTCATTAAACGCCTTAAAATTCTTTATTGACTCATATGTTTTAACTGCATTATCGGTGTCACCGTTCTCGAAAAAGGTTTGGGCCATGAGATACCTTGCTTTTACAATCATGAAACTATGCCCACTTTTTAATGAGATTTCCCTGTAGTTTGCTATTGCCTTTTCAGGCTGTTTAAGCTTCTGGTATGCAAAACCCAGATTTAATCTTAGCACATCATTTGAGAATTTGGTCTTTAGCTTATATTTGTTTTCAAGAACCTCTTCAAGGTTCTTTGCTGCTTTCTCATAATTGTTTTCCTTAAGATAAAGATTTCCAAGAGCTATTTTAAAATGCAATGAACTCTCAAATGCAGGATTTTTTGCAATCATTCCTTCAAGCTCTTCAATTGCTTTCTCCCTTTTTTCTTTTCTCTGTTTTTTTACATCAGACTCTTTCATTCCTTCTTTTTTATCAAAGTCAACATCAAAGTAGTCAAATACAGATATGTCAACTCCATATTGACTCATACCTTTTAGAGAGGTATTATTTGCCCTTAGGAATTCTTCCATATTAAACAAGAACCTTAATGCATCAAGCTCATCTTTTTTAAATGATAATAAACCAGAGGCTTTTTCATGATAAGATAACGTGTCCTCAATTTCTTTCATTGAGTTATTGCTGAATGATTTACCTATTATTCTTATCCCTTCTTTTATAATATCCTTTTCTTTTTTGGTAGTGTCCTTATTTTTTATATAGCCAAGAATATATGCCAAGTTATTAACAAGATATACTTCAGCACTGTAGCTTCTTACTGATGTTCCTATATACTTCATTGTAATATATTGTACAAAGCCCTCATTAAGCAGTTGATTGTCTAATTTTCCTTTGCTATGGATATATTCATGTACTATCCCTTCTTTTATGCCGAGAAGGAGTGTATCAGGATTAGTATACATAATGCCATCTTTATATCTGCCAGCAACATCGCTATCTTCAAACTTATCAAAAATAATTTGTGGTATTTTTATTGAATAGGCCGGTATACCAACATTTTCAAGAAAGTTATCAATATCATCAAAAGGAAAGTTAGCAGGACTAATTTTGCTAATTAATAGATCTATATCATATTTGTTATCCAGTTCTGTATTCGCTTTTAGATCTGCTTTTGCTTCAAGCAGTATTGCTTCAAGTTCTTTTTTTCTTTCGTTTTTAAAATCTCTTTGTGTTGCATTGTGTTGAGCATAGCTTAATCCAATAGGTATTGCAGCTACCACACCACTAACCAAAGCAATTGCTGCTAGTTTCTTCCAAGTTAATCTCATCTAGGAACTTGCACCGAATTTGCTTTATATACGTTTTGACAAATATTCTTATTGTCTTGGGAATATGGAAAAGATTATAAATAAACATCTCTGCGAAATAAGAAAATGATTTTACTAGGAATTGTAATAGTGATAAGTATTTTGGCATTGCTCTTTGCTGTTTATTTAACAAAACAAATCCTGAAGATGGATGCAGGAACAGAAGCAATGCAGGAAGTTTCAAATGCAATTAAAATTGGCGCTCAGGCTTTTCTAAAGCGACAATATACAACAATCGGCACTCTTACATTAGCGTTAACGATAATTATATTCCTTGTATACTCTTTTTTAGGAAAATTTGATTTGGGGTGGAGGACTTCCATTTCATTTCTTTTTGGCGCAATAAGTTCGGCATTTGCTGGAATATTTTGTATGTGGGTATCTATAAGGGCCAATGTCAGAACAACAAGTGCAGCAAGGAGAAGCATTAAAGATGCTTTTATAGTTGCTTTCCGGGGCGGAGCAATCTCAGGTATTGTTATTGTTGCAATGTCTTTGCTTGGTGTTTCTCTATTATACTATCTATTCAGCATAGGCATTGAAACAAAAGAAGTTCCTTTCCTCATGGTTGGCTATGGCTTTGGAGCATCATTTGTTGCTTTATTTGCACAATTAGGTGGGGGGATTTATACAAAAGCAGCTGATGTTGGTTCTGATTTGGTTGGCAAAGTTGAGCAAGGCATTCCAGAAGATGACCCCAGAAACCCGGCTGTAATTGCGGATAATGTTGGTGATAATGTTGGTGATTGTGCTGGACGAGGGGCGGATTTATTTGAGAGCACAGCAGCTGAGAATATTGGTGCTATGATTTTAGGGGTTGCTTTATATCCTTATTTTGGACTAAGTGGTGTTTTATTCCCGTTGGTTGTAAGGGCTTTTGGTTTGATAACAACTATTATTGGTATTATGTCTGTAAAACTTAAGAATGAAGACGAAAACCCAATGCATGCTTTGAATAGGGGGTACTATATAACAAGTTTCTTGGCAGCTATTGTATTTTACATAACAACCAAATGGCTTCTTGGCAATATATGGTTCTTCTATGCTGGTCTTGTTGGTATTGCAACAAGCATATTAATTGTCTGGATTACTGTTTATTATACTGAATCAAGCTATAGGCCAGTTAAAAGTATAGCGAAGGCATCTCTGACTGGGCATGCAACTAATGTAATATCTGGATTTGCTGTAGCATTAGAAGCAACTGTATTACCAATAATTGTTTTATCATTTGCTTTATTTTTTTCATTCAAGTTTGGCACTTTAAGTGGCATACCTCATGGAGGATTATTTGGTACAGCAGTTGCAACAATGGGTATGCTTGCAACAGCGGCATATGTTTTAGCAATGGATAATTTTGGCCCGATAACAGATAATGCCGGCGGTATAGCTGCAATGAGCAATTCGTCTGATGAAGTAAGAAAAAGAACAGATAAACTTGATGCCGTTGGGAATACTACAAAAGCATTAACAAAGGGATATGCCATCGGTAGTGCAGCATTGGCGGCTTTCTTATTGTTTACCGCATATTTGGATGATGTTGCAAAATATACGGGATTAAGTGTTGTTGTAGTTGATATATCAAAAATTGATGTTTTTATTGGTGCTTTACTTGGAGCAATGTTGATTTTCTTGTTTAGTGCATTTGCAATAAGGGCAGTTGGTGATACAGCATATACTATTGTAAATGAAGTAAGACGACAGTGGAAAGAAAAGAAAGGAATAATGACTGGAAAGGAAAAACCAGATTATGCTAGGGTTGTGGATATATGTGTTAAGGCATCATTAAAGGAGATGATCTTGCCCGGGTTAATGGTTGTTGTTATAACTGTTGTTGTTGGTGTGGTTTTGGGATATGAAGCAGTTGCAGCATATTTAATGGTTGCAACAATAACCGGTATTTTGATGGCTCTATTATTGAACACCGGTGGTGGGGCTTGGGATAATGCTAAAAAACTTATTGAAGAAGGGATGCATGGCGGAAAAGGCTCTGATGCACATAAAGCAGCTGTAACTGGTGATACTGTTGGTGACCCGATGAAAGATTGTGCAGGGCCCTCATTGCATGTTTTAATTAAGTTATTGAGCACAATTACTCTGGTTTTGGTGCCTTTGTTTGTATAATTCTTTCTATAATAATTATAAGAGATAACAGGACTTAACTTATTTCTATAGAGGAACTTATTCCACGGTAAGACACAAAAACAAAAGTTTCCAAAAGGTTTAAAAAGCCTTTTTTTATTGGAATAGTATCAAATCAATGACGAAAGGAGATTTAAAATGGAAATATCAAAAGAAATTAATGAGAAAATTTTTGAAGCTGTTGAAGTAGCAAAAACTACAGGCAAGCTTAAAAAAGGTACAAATGAGGTTACAAAAGCAGCTGAGCGTGGTACTGCCAGCCTAGTTATTGTTGCTAAAGATGTTAATCCTAAAGAAATAATAATGCACCTGGCCCCATTGTGCAAGGAAAAAGAAATTCCTTATGTTGAGATTTCTAGTAAGGAAGAGTTAGGTACTGCAGCTGGCTTGAATAGACCAACTTCTGCTGTTGCAATAGTGCAAGAAGGAGAAGCAAAAAACCTCATTAAGGAAATTGTTACAGCTTTAAAGTAATATGGCTAAAGATCTACAACCAAAACAAAAACAACAGCAAGTAGGTGAAGAAAAATCTTCTGGAAAGGCTTTTTTTAGTAATGCTTCTCCTGCAGTTGTTGAAGAATTAATAGGAAGGACCGGAACGAGGGGAGAAGGTATGCAGGTAAGGTGCAGGATACTTGAAGGTCCAGATAAAAATAAAATATTAAGGCGAAATGTTAAAGGTCCAGTTAGGATTAGAGATATTCTGATGCTGAGGGAAACTGAAATAGGGGTAAGAAGGATTGGAACAGGAAGTTCAAGAACCAACCAAAGTTAAAAATGGCAAATTGCAGTTTTTGTGGAAAGAGTATTGAGAAAGGAACTGGAAAGATTTATGTTAAAAATGATGGCAAGATCTTTTTTTTTGATAATAATAAGTGTGAAAAGAATATGCTTAAGTTAGGTAGAATCCCTAGAGAACATAAGTGGACCAAGTTCTATGAAAAGGGAAAGAAATAGTTCTTAAAATGACACATGAAATACACCCTTTAATTCCTGTACCAAAATTAAGTGTAAAAGATCAGGAAAGAATTTATAAGAAGTTAATGGAAGAAAAGCCTAAACCAGTTGCTAATATTCAAAATGGTTTTTATATGATAGATTTGCAGTTAATTCTTCAATCAACAACACCAGAGTACAGAAGCTTCTTAAGAGATGCAGGTTATGGAGACTTGGATGCATGCTCACATCTGGATATTGCAAAAAATATGCTTAGGATTGATCAAGATGTAAGGGATGCAGCAGCAAGAAATGGTATAACATTAACAGGCAAAGATAATGATTATGTTATTGATATAAACCAAACCAATGCAAGAAAGATTGTTGAGGCTATGGGCTATAAATTATTGACTGTAGCCTTAATGTATAAGCTTTTCATTCCTTATATCGAAGATTTGGCACATCAAGGAAATGAAGAAGCTCAAGTAACACTTGATGAAATGGTTAATACCCAAGCAGAATGGTTGGAAGATTTAATATTAGATAAAAATAAAGTAAAAATCGGCACTAAAGAAAAAACAATCATGCTGCCTCAAACTGATGGATATTTTGACATAACAGATATCAATCAATTTGGCTACCCCACTGCTGTAAGAGATTCTGGAGAGTTTCCCTATTGGTTTCCAAGAAGAAATAGAGAGGCAGCTATCTGTGTCAGTAACTCCGGGAGGTGCTTGAATCTTGACATGGAACCTTTTTTGTCTTCCTTTTTCGGGAAATGGCTTTGGGTACGTCTCGCAAAACTAAAATGTTAAACTTAGAAGATTACTTAAGAGGCGAAGGAATCGTTCCACGTAGTAATAAAGAATGTGATTATCTTGAAGAACAAATACTTGGTAAAAAACTTAAGCATAAACTTGACGAAATGGCTAACAATGCCATTCAAGATTCTTCTGATGAAAAAAGACTCGAAGTAAGAAGTTTTCAATATTTTGCTGGAATATACAAGTTTATTGATTGTTTAAATTATGATGAATTGATGAAAATAATTCCGTTTATAATGGATAATGGTATAAGAAATAAAAAAAGAGTATTGGATGTTGGTTGTGGCTATGGGTTAAAAACTGTTTTTTATGCATTAAATTCAGATGCCGAGGTATTTGGTATTGATATCCTGCATTCAGCATTAGATGAAACAAATAGAAGGGCTGAGAAGCATGTTGTTGGAGTTAGAACTTTACTTGGAAATTTTCTAAATTTAGAGTTGTCTGGGTTTGATTCAGTAATATCAACAAATATGATCGATGAGTTTATGGTGCATCAAAATGATGAAGTTGATTTAAATTTAAAATTAGCAAAGTTTTATTCCTTATTAAGCAACAATGGTTCTTTGGTAATTAATTGTAATCCTTGTTTCGTTGATGAAAGTAAAGATACCATTGAATATGCTGTTTTATCCAATGGGTTTAATGGTGTTCGTATAGAGTTAATCCCTTATTTTGTTGGTTCTGAAGAAAGAATAAATTTGGGTCTGGTTGCCTATAAAACCGGTTGAACGTCCTTCCCATTGTCCAGGCAGAAGTATTCTGGGGGTATTGCTGTGTTTATCTTATGACAATACATGTAAAACTCACCACTATAACCACTGATATCTTCACTTATGTAATGATTCACCATTTTGCAGCCACCAAATAATTCAGGATAAACACTTAAGAATGAAGCCGTTCTCTTTTTATCTTCGGTGTCAGAAAAATAAAAAGCTTTTACTTGTTTGCATGATTTAAAAGATTCTATTATGCAGTTAGTAACATTTGCCGAGTTGCCTTCATTATTTCTAAAATGGCTTATTATAACCTGCCCGCAATCTGTAAAATTTAATGCACTATAATTTAGCAATAATTGTGTAAAATTATTATTAAACTTAATTAAAGGTGGGTTCAAGACAGATTCAGAGTCTGCTTTTGGTTTTTTAATATTCTCACTAGTGCAACCTGCTAGCAGAATTGCAAATACGGCCAGTATTAAAATAAGATAATATTTCATATAACAAAATTAATAAAACCTCAGTATTTAAAAATTATGTGATAATCAAAAGTCTTCTTGGTGGCCCTGTAAATACCTTGTCTTATCTTGTTATAGACAAAAAAAGCAAAAAGGCAATGGTTATAGACCCGGTAGAAGGATCATTTGCTAAATTTTCACACCATATCAAGAAGGAAAACTTAGAGCTAATATACATTGTAGATACGCATGGGCATTTTGACCATATATCTGATAATTCTGTTTTTAAGAGCTATACCAAAGCAAAGCTGACTATCAACAAATGGGATGAGCCAATGATAAAAAAGCCAAGCTTGATCTGGGGGTTGAAGATTATTATCAAACCAAGTTCTGCTGACTTTTATATTAAAGAAGCGGATACTTTGATTGTCGGTGGCCTTAAGCTTAAAGTAATTGAAACACCAGGCCATACTAAAGGGAGTATTTGTTTATATGAAGAAAAAGATAAAGTAATATTTACTGGAGATACATTGTTTAAGGGCACTTATGGCAGAACTGATTTTCCAGGTGGTGACATAGCTAAAATAAAAGAAAGTCTTAGAAGATTAGCAAGGCTGCCTAAAAATGTTAAGGTTTATCCCGGACATGGCGAGAAAACAACTATCGGGGAAGAACTGTATTGGTTATCGGCCATTTAAGCAGGTCAATCTTTTCTAAATGGTACTTTAATGAATTAATGCAATAATCAACATCGCGGTCTGTTTCTTTAATCCTTAGGGTTTTTACAGGTTTGTTTTCTCTAAAGAATCTTAATTTAATGTAAGAAACCTCGGTGTCAAAGGCAATTTCTCCCGCATCTCTACTGGTTATAAAGCTTGAACATTCTTTTGAAAAAACCCGTATCTCAACTTTTTCAAAGTACGTAATATTACATAAGCTTTTAATGTATTGCACGTCTAACGGTCTAGAGTAAATCAGAGTCTCCAGGGTTTCAACCAACGACGGATTTATTTTTTTAATTTCTACTTTCATTCTACGATTAGCTGTGCTCTCATTTTAGGATGCCCCTCACCGCAGAATATAGAACAATAGATAGTAAAGGTTCCTGGTTTATCTGCTAAAAATTCAATATCCGTAGTTTCTCCCGGGTTTATTGGTTTATCAATATTATATTCTGGTATTCGAAAGCCATGTGCAACATCCAAACTCTTGATATGTAATATAACTCTGTCACCTTTATTTACCTTAATTGGATTTGGGTTGAATTCAAATTGTTTTGCAGTTACAAATATTTCTCTAATAGTCCCTGTTGGTTTGGTTGCATCTGTTGTATCTTTAGCAACCACTTCCTTAACTTGTGATTTTTGCGAACATCCAATGACAAATATTAAAGCCATTAATATTATACAATAGATTATTATTCTTTTTTTCATTAGCTTTAAAAATAATTTGGCATTTATAAGGCTTATTAATTTTAAGAGAAATAATTAAACTCGTTTATCAGCTACCATAGATTCTAAATTTTTTGCGCGATCCTGCGAATCTTGTACGATTTGTACCCGACCAGACTCACTCGCGTTAAGCAAGCAACCACCCCCGGCATTCAGCCAATCAGACCTACCACGATAGAACCTCCCAAGACCTGAATGTGCTACAAATACTGGAATCCCTTTTTCTGAAGAAACCAGACCTTTGTTTGGATTATAACTTATCTTTCCATATATTCTTAAATAAGATATTTCTTTAACGCTAACATGGGGTGTTTCTACAAAAGTAAATTCATCATCTTTTCTATCAACCCCTAATCCGGAAACTACTAATGGAACACTTGTTTTAGATCTTCCTAGTATATCTAATGCTTTTCTTCTTAAATCTTCATTAGAACTTTCTTCAGGATAAACGACAATTGAATCAGTATCTGCATATGTTGAATCCCTTCCAGGAATTAAATCCCAATATTCAACAACCTCTTCTGGGCTTAAAACATGCATACCTGGGAATCTTTCCCTTAAAATTTGATTATAACTTAAAACCCTTGGAACATTTGAGAAAGATATTGGCTGTCCATTTTTATATTTATAATTATCTTCTATTCCATTTATACCGTTAAATCTTTCATTATGTATGGCTAGAACTTCTCTACCTACTTCATCATAAACAAGATTTCCAATAATAGGACTAATTGCTTGATTCCCCTTTAATCTATAATTTTTTTCCATTTTTTATTTAACCTACCGGCTTGTTAAAAACAGCCAATTTAAATATTTATAAACTTTCTGTTTTATATTACTTTAAAACTACTATTAATTCTCGCTCACTCAGCTACTTAAAGATTATAATGCTTATTGCTCAGACTTTAAACTCATTAAATATTTCTGTTAACTCTTTTTTACCAGCTTTTTCTCTAATCTTATCCAATCTTTGTTCAGCTGTTGGTTTAAATGTTTTATATAGAACACCTATATGTATTTTTTCAGAATCTTGAGATAGTTCAAATGCCTGTAATTTATTTGTTGGATCGTAAGTTCCTTTTACCACTCTTTCTTTTAAATATTCTTTTGTCATAACTTTATTGTATGTCGGACATGGATCTCTAACATGTACGATTGCAAATCCTGGATGTTCAATTGCTTGGGCTATTAACTCTGCTAAACCCTGAGGTTCTAAAGTCCATCCCTGAGCCACAAAAGAGACATCATATGCAAGATACATCGCTATTGGGTTTAAATTATCTTCAAAATTTCCATAAGGTGTTGTAGATGTTTTTTGTTCACAAGGTGTTGTTGGTGAAGCCTGTCCTTTTGTTAAGCCATATATTGAATTGTCCATTATAATATAAGTTATGTCTGGATTTCTTTTTGCTGTATGAGAAATATGACCCCCACCAATACCAAGACCATCACCATCACCACCAGCACCAATAACGGTTAATTTTGGATTTGCATATTTTATTGCCTGTGCTGTTGGCAATACTCTTCCATGTATTGTATGAAAGCCATTAACGCTTACATATGCAGCTATCTGACCAGAACATCCAATGCCAGATACTAAAGCCACGTTTTTTTGGTCTAATTCTCTAATTGCTAATGCTCTTAAAAGCGCATTATAAACTGAAAAATCTCCACAGCCGACGCACCATATCGGATCTTTTGTACTTTTAAAAATATCGAGCTTCATTTGGCAGCCTCATTAATAATGTCTTCAATTTCCTTAACTGTAAATGGATAGCCGTCAGTTTTTCTAAATGAAACTGCATTAACTCCCATGGATTTAAGGTATTTAGCAAATTGTCCTTCATAATTTAATTCAGGCACAATAACTTTCTCATACATTGTTAGTACTTTTGCTAATTTTTTATTGAATGGATATAACTGTGGTATGAAATAGGAATCCACCTTGTCATTAGTGTTTATGCAGGCTTCTTTAACTGCTCCTTTGCTTCCACACCAGCCAATTATTGCATTTTTTTTAGAAGAGACATTTAATTTTAAACCCTCGCCAGCCCTATCAACTGGATCTTTATTTTCAGCATAATAATCTCCCTCTTTATGGCATTCCAATAGGGTTAGTTTTTTGAATCTCTTGTTTACCATAGCAATAGCATTCTCTCTTTTCTCGCATGTATATCCATATTCATCATGCTCAGCACTATTTGCAAAAGAAATTGCACTTGTTCCTGGTATTGAAAAAGGAGAAATCCCAGATTCAGTTAATTTATATCTTTTAAAATGATGCGGTTTAATGTTTTTCTCAATGCATTCTTTTCTATAATCTTCATATCCTTTGATCTCTTCTTCTGATGTATGCAGTCTGTTTATTATGCCTGGTTTTTGCGGAACCTCTATGGCTTCAAATCTGTCACAAAGTGCAAGCTCCATCATAAGAAATACAGGAACTTGATATCTTTCAGCATAATTAAATGCTTTAATAGTTTCATAATAACAATCTTCAACATCTCCAACATTTAATATTATTTTAGGGCTATCACCATGTCCTGCACCCAGTAGCATGCTTAAATCTCCCTGAGCTGTTTTAGTTGGCATCCCTGTACTTGGACCAGCCCTCTGGCAGTCAACTATAACCATAGGAAGCTCCAGCATTGAAGCCTGTCCAATACCTTCCATCATTAGAGCTAGCCCTGGTCCAGAAGTAGAGGTCATAGCCTTAGCACCAGCGTAAGAAGCACCAGCAAGCATTGTTATTGATGCAATTTCATCTTCTGCTTGTATTACTGCGCCATTTGGATTATATTTTATAAGGTTTCTTTCTAAGTATTCCATTATACTGGAGGCAGGTGTTATTGGATAGCCTGCAAAAAAATCTAACCCAGATATAATAGCGGCTAACCCGATCATTTCATTGCCGCTTATAACAATTCTTTCTTTTTGATTAAGATTCTCTGTGCTTAACTTAAATCCATCTTTCTTTTCCAATTTGCCTGCATATTCAAATCCATTTTTCAAGGCATTTAAATTACCTTCAAGAATCTGCTTGTCTTTTTTACCGAAGTTTTTAACTATTTCTCCCTTTATTGAATCATATGGAATATTGAATAGCTTTGATAATACGCCCAATACAACAATATTTCTGCTTTTTTGTGCAAATTCTCTTTGTACTCCGCTATTTTTTACAATCTCTTCTAAGGGAATAGGGTATGAAAATTTTGGCGGGTTGTTTATCTTATCAGAGTCTTTTGATTCAAATATCAGTACGCCATCATTTTTTAAATACTCTCTGTAAGAGTGATAATTTTCTTTGTCAAATGCTACCAAAATATCAATATTATCACCAATAGAATAAACTTGGCTATCTGAAATTCTTAATTGGAAGGCATTTAACCCACCCCAAATTCTTGATGGATAGCCTCTAAAAGTCATTATATTAAACCCGGAGTGCGCGGCAGCTGTTGCTAGTATTTTCCCTGCAGAACCTACACCGCTTTCATTACCTTCTCCAACAAGCCCTATTACAACATCATTTAAAGCCATTCTAGCTTCACTTATTAGTCCTTTATTAAAATATTAAATATAGCCACAATAATTTATTTATAAGCTTTTATATTCTAAAGAAAATAGTCTTTTAGCCAGATTTCTTACTTTTTGTAGAAATATTTTAGCCAGATTCTTTTAAAAAAAGGAAGGGTTAATGTGGATATCATAAAGGCAATAGCGGGAACAATTGCATTTAACCATGGTTGTGAAATGTTTATTGCTCGAAAATAGAATCCAATAGCAAGATAAGTGAAGGTAATTAATAAAAATCGTCTTGTATGACTGGTTTCCCAGGATTTATCCGCTTCAACTTTTTTATTTCTATTTTCTATATTGTTAATTTTCTCTTCTAATTTTTTAACGTCTGTCATTTCTTTATTCCAATATATAAACCCCTGTCTTTCATTAATCCTTTTTTCAAAAATTTCGCTTTAAAACCGGCTTCTTTCATAATTTTTAAGGTTTTACCTATCTCAAAAAACCCCAGCTCATGTCTATCAATAATGTATTTAACTACACCATCTCTCTTAGCTATTAGACAATGCATATCCATTATTGATCTGCCCCTTTTAATTTTTGAAACACTTAGTCTTGCAATTTTAAGGTCTTTATTTTCATAAGTGCTCATATGTGGAGACTCTACTTTGAATTTAGATTTGCTAAACCATGGCTCAATTATAACAACCCCA
>JACPNI010000041.1 GCA_016185555.1 Candidatus Woesearchaeota archaeon
GCGAAAGGCAAAAGATATGCTTTGCCAAGGTCTACTGTTATGATGCATGATTTAAGTCATGGACTTCACGGCAAGCTTCATGATACCGATGTAGGGATGGACTACTCTAAGAAGCTTTTGAACACATTACTTGATATTTATATTACTCATGCAAGGTATGATGAAACCGGTGAGTATATTCTTGGCTTTGGTGGGGATCCACATGCCAAGCGTGTTGAAGATGTTAAACCTGAAAAAATGAAGCCTGATGAAGCAAAAGATTGGTTGAGCAAATGGCTAGAGAGGGACAGATTTTTAAGTGCTGAACAGGCCCAGGCAATGGGCTTTATTGACCATATACTCCCAGTAAGAATTCCTGATAAGAAGAAGTAAAAATCATTATAAACTTTATTGCTATATTTATAATAAGGTTTTGGAGGTAAAAATGGAAAAATTAAGAGAAGAGTTAAGCAGGTTTAATTTTAATGATGGGATATTACCAATGGTTTCTTTTGAGCCTTTAGAAAACTTAGAATCTAGAATATTATTTGTTGGTTCTGAGCTTGGTGATTTAACATCCGGCACAAAGGCTATGATCAAATTTGCACATAAGATCAAAGAAAACCCGCTTAAAAAAACCAAGGTTGATATGATTCCTGTTTTAGACACTCAAGGTTATCCTGATAAAAGAACTGTTGTTGGTGATGAAGGTTTTGGGAGGATTCTTCATATGGATTCTTCATATAGCGATAAGTATGCGAATGAACAGGTAAGGGAACTATGTAATGTACTGGATAAGGGCTATGATCTCGCAGTATTGTTAAGTTCTTTTAGTGATGACCAAGGTGCATTGTTTAATGGGTATTTTGTAATGCCGCAAGTAAGCACAGAAGAAGAAAGAGGGGTTAAAAGTATAAGACTGTTTAATGAAAAGATGCATGACATAATGGGTTCTGTTTTATCAGGTTTGAATCGTTCAAATCTGCCTGTTCTTAAAACACCAAGCAGATATCTGGGCGGTGGTTATGCTTTACTGGCACCAGGCATTGTGCTGTCTGGCATAAAAGAAGGCGAGGAGATTAAAGAATTTAAGACGAGGGATGGATTCTTAAGGGCATGTGAATATAGAAATGTTCCTGGTATTGCAGCATATGCTATTAGTTCAACGCTTAACCGAGAACTTAATGAAAAAGCAGTTGCAAGCCATTTGGTTACTATCGAGAATATAATTAATTTCTACGAGTATAGCTCAAGAAAAAACCTGAAATAAATTTTTTTATTCGGTTTTTATAAAGTAAATTTGTCAAAATAAACTAAAATATGTCATATTTAACTTAAACTGATAAAATTTGGCATAAAGCTTATAAACAAGAAACTATTATTGAGTAGTATAGTTTACAATAAAATGAAAAAAGGACTTTATGGTTTGCTTGCAGGGATATTATTGCTAGGAAGTACTGGTTGTTCTGATTATGTTAAACGTGATGAAGTTGCAAAAGATTATGTTAAAAAAGAAGAAGTTTCTGCTAATTATGTTAGAAAAGACAATCTTGAAGATTATATTAATTCAGCATTCAAGAGAAAATTTCCGGATGCAGTTGATGGAAAATACGATTTTAATGGCTCTTTTGTTGACTGGAATAAATTTGACATAAGTGAACTTGTTAAAGCAAAACAAACAGTCGAGGTAGAGGTTATCTATGAGGTTGATATTAATGATAATCCACGAGTTTTTTTGGGCTTAACTCTTGAAGATATGGGAGCAAAGAATGGAATAGTTAGGGGTAGACTGGATAGTTTTATTGAGATGCTTAAATCAAATAAAGAATTAAGAGAGAGTTTTAAGGGTAATGAACTTTACAAGAAAGGAGATGGTTATTTTTTTAAATCAAAACTACCAGGTATTGCAACAGGGGTTTTTGATAAATATTTGTTTACATTAGACCATATTGCTAATGCTGTTCTAGAAACTTTACCATTGCCGGTAATGAGTTTTATGGGGGTGCCATATCAATTACCAAATGGAGAACCAATAGTAATGCGGGTTCCAATTAAAGAGGTATCGAGAAAATATGACTTATTAGTTGGAAAAGAAAGAAAGAAATTAACAAAGCTTACTTCACAAAGTAAAGTAGATGTTGCAGTGTTAAAACTTAAGGACTCCATCTTAACAAACCCAATTACTAGTTTGCCATATAAGTTTGGGGACAGTAATGAATTAAAACTCGGTAACTGGGTTATGGTTGTTGGCAAGCCATTACAGATGGATGATAATACACGATTTGGAACAGTTACAAATACATACCCATTGGGAGTATCAAAATTGCCTGTTGGGAATAGTAAAAATCCTCCAAGTGCTGCAGAAGATGTATTTATGATTTCCAGCTTAGTTATTCCCGGTGACAGTGGCGGTTTAGTTTTAGCTGCAAAAGATGGAAATATTGAAATAGTTGGTTTTGTTGAGGCTGTAGTAGAGGGAGCTAATGCAAATATTGTAACCAGAAGCAATAGATATCTTGATGTAGTATTGCCTGCTATAGTTAAAGATAATCCAGAGCTAGCAAAAACAAATGAATTTAAGGAATTTTTTGGGAATTATCTTAAAGCTAAGGATGAAGGGCTTAAAAAATGATTAATTATAAAAGATTAGTTGGGGCAGGAGTAATTGGTCTATTGTTATCTACTGCACCTAACTTATATGCACAAACTAAGCACTGCAGAAAAGAAGGCAAGAGAATTGAAGGCCTTAGGTAAAGAACGAGAAATAGCAGAACTCACGGCCAATCAAAATAACTTAAGGTATATGGTTCATTTAGCAACCACTGAAAATGGTATGAAAAAACCAGAAGTATTTGAAGACTTGTTTAAGAAGTTAGGCGTCTCTTATTTCAAACAGCAAGGAACTAGGGAGCAAAGATATGATTTTTATGCAAGGCAATTTGAAGATTTTGTAATAGAACCTTATGGTGAATTAACTTCCAATGAAATTCTTTCTATAAATGAAGTTTTAATGGATTATTTTTCATCAGCTGACAGGAAAGAGTTTCTTAACCATTTAGGGTTTAATGGAAATTTTGGGCCCTAGAAAGTTTTTTAAATACATTATGGTTCTAAAATCCAGTAAGGGGTGATTCCATTATAGGTAGTTGGAGGTTTTTGAATGAAAGTTGGAATCCCAAAAGAAATAAAGCAGCATGAAGGAAGAGTTTCATTAACCCCTAAAGGTGCCAAGGTTCTTTCAGAAGGGTTTATAGAAGTTTTAGTTGAAGAAGATGCTGGGAAGAAAAGTGGTTTTTCAAATGAGGATTATGAAACTTTTGGCGCTAAAGTAGGATCTAGAGAAGAAGCATGGGATTCTGATATTGTTGTAAAGGTTAAAGAGCCGCTAAAAGAAGAATATAAATTCTTAAAGGAAAATAAAAAGCTATTTACTTATTGGCATGCAGCGTCTAATTTAGAATTAACATTAGCAGCATTGTATAGCAAGTGCACCGGGATAGCATATGAAACTGTTTATAATAATGGTTTTCCTTTGCTTAAGCCAATGAGTGAAATAGCAGGAAAATTAGCTGTGCATAAAGGAGTTCAATACTTAATAAAGTCAAAGAACAAACTTCCTGAAAATGTTCTAATAATCGGCGGTGGTACTGTCGGATTTAATGCTGCATCTACAGTTGGAGAAGATGTAAAGGTTGTTATTATGGAATCAGATGAAAAAAGATTTTCTAGCCTCAAGATGTTGTTTGCTTCTAAAGGAAATGTCGATGTGGAGAAGATAGAAGAAAATCCGGAACTGATTAGGGAGTCTATTAAAAGATTGGCAAAGGAAAAAGATATTGATCTTGTTGTAGGTGCAATATATATCCCAGGAGCAAAAGCCCCACATATTATAACAAAAGACATGCTCAAATTATTTAAAAAAGGAACTGTTTTAGCCGATGTTTCTATAGACCAGGGTGGCTGTTTTGAAACCTCCAGGCCGACAACGCATAAAAAACCAACGTATATTGTAGAGGGTATTGTTCATTATTGCGTTGCAAATATGCCTGGTGCTGTTCCATATACTTCAACAGTTGCATTGACAGAAGCAACATTGCCGTATGTTTTACAGTTAGCTGTCCATAGTGATTTTTATAAATATGTAACGGCAACTAACAAAGAAGCAGGAGATATATATAGTGGATTAAAAAGTGGAATTAATTTTTATAAAGGCTTTATTACAAATAAAGCAGTTGCTGCATCACATAATCTGGTTGAAAGATACAAGCAGTTGGATGAGTTGCTTAAATAATTTTTTTCCTAGATTTTTTTAATAGAAATGTTTTTAAATTAGAGTATCTATTAAATATTAAAAATGGGGCAAGAAGAGGTTAAGAATATTCTGAAGAAGACTAAAGACTGGTTACTTAGCAGGGAAATTGCTGAGATGGCAAAATTATCTTTAAGCTCAGTCCAATCCAATTTGCAAAGGATGATTAAATGGGGCGAGATTGAAGTAAGAAAAGCAAGAGAGGTTATTCGTGATGATTCAAGGGTAAGCAGAAACCATCCAGGTTATGCCTATAGATTAAGGGAAATTGAAATGATGGAAGAAGGAGAAAAACCATTAAAGACTAGTTTAAATTTAAGAAGCAACATTGTTAACCCTAAAAATTATGGTAAGCTTACAGTTTTGAAACAAAGTAAAGGTTTTTTTAAAGGTTTAAGAAGATAAACGCTGACATTCCCCCATCAAAAAGAGTGTTCTTTAAAAAACTAAAGGGTTTATCTATCTAAAAGCGGAAGAAAATTACAAGCATAATAGAACTGAACAGCAAACACGGAATAAAATCTTTCATGTCCTTCTAAATCGCTTTTTCTTAAATGTTGTGTATCGCCTGAAAAATCAGAGGCAACATAAGCATTGGCCCCACAAGGAATAAAAACTGATTTTCTTTCTGTCATTTCATTAATGACACTTGAAATATCAAAGCACGGATTTGCTATGACAAGAGGTCTTATTTTACCTTTTGGAATCGCATATTCTGGACTGAGAACTCTACCATCTGCTCGATGTAATATTCCATCTTCATCCTGTGTTAGTTTTTCTAATCTGTTCATATTTATGATTATTTCTTTTTCTCTGGTGCTTTCTTTTCAGCAACTTTAGCTTCTTTTCCAGGAGTTGCAGGAGCAGCAGCTTCCTTAGCCCCTTCAACTTTTTTACCAGCCTCGGCTTTTGCAGCTTCGCCTTCTGCTGCAGCAGGAGCTTTAGCAACAGTAGTGGCAGCAACTTCTTTCTCAAATTCTGCTTCCATAGCCTTAAGCTTCTCTTCTTTTTTCTTGATCTCTTCGTTTACCTTTACTAAGTCTTTTGCCAATTGATCTAATTTTTCTTTTGAAACATCTGTCAGCCCCGCATTAATTATCTTATCAAACTTGCCATCGTTTATTTCCCGTGTTAATTCTGCCGATGTTTTGCTTTCAACTAAAACACCTAATGAATTTGCACATCCAATCACCTCTTTTATGTTATTTGTGATATTATTAGCTAAAGAAGAGCTTTCTTTCATCTTAGCTACCTTAATTGCCTGTTCAATCCCGATATTCCCTACCTTTAATTTGTTTGGGGTTCCGGAACCTTTTTCAGCATTAATTTCTTTTTTGATTAATTGGGAAGTTGGTGGTGTTCCTACGTCTATTGTGAAATCTTTTGTATCACTATCAACTATAATCTTAACCGGCACCTTCATCCCTTTAAACGCTTCGGTTTTTTTGTTAATTTCTGCAATAACCGCACCTATATTTACTTTTAATGGTCCTAATGCTGGTCCTAATGGCGGTGCCGCACTTGCCTTCCCACCTTCAACTAATGCTTCAACTTTTTCTTTCTTTCCCATTTTATCGATTATATCCTATATATGTATAATCTACTATTTCAAATAAACAATTATCCAATTTATTTGCAAGGCTTACTTCTTTTCCTTTTGGAACTTTTACTTTAAATAAAAGGCTGTCTTGAGGGCTTACTTCAAAGTCATCGGATATTGTTTTTAATAGCCTTATTGCTTCTTCTTGTTCCAGCCTATAGTTTTTAAATGCGATTCCAACAAATTTATTCTCTTCAAATGGAACCAAATCCGATTCTTTATGCGGTGAACTATATGTTCTTTTATTATTTAAACAATTAGCGTAATCGTTTAATGTTTTTTCTTTCTGTGGAAGAATTAGACTTGCAACTAATACAGAACTAGATATAACACCTAATGCCAACCCAACTTTAGTCTTGGTTTTCATTCTTTCTCCTCCTCGGTTTCTGG
>JACPNI010000031.1:0-5130 GCA_016185555.1 Candidatus Woesearchaeota archaeon
GGAGCAGGAGCTTTTGCAGCAGCCAACACAGCAAACAAACTGAAAAAGAAAACACTTCTTATAAACTATGAGAAAATCTTGCCTCTAGGTGGTACCTGTGTGAATGTTGGTTGTGTCCCATCAAAAATAATGCTTCATCAGGGAGAAGAATATTATTATGCTGTAAGAAGTCAGTTTAGAGCAATAAAACTGCAAGGTAAGGCAGATTTTCTTGAGGCGTTGAAAGAAACACATGAAATGGTAAAGAAATTTAGAGGTAAAAATTATACAAAAGTTATTGAAAAACAACAATACGTTGATTTTAAAGAGGGATTGGCTTCTTTTGTTGATTCTCACTTGGTTAAAGTTGGCAATGAAACATTTAGAGCTAAAAACTTTCTAATAGCAACTGGAGCATCAACATTTGTTCCTCCAATAAAAGGAATTGAAAAAATTGATTTTATTACAAATATTAATATTTTTGATCTCAAAAGGGTACCTAAATCAGTAATCATTGTTGGTGGTGGGCCATTAGGAATGGAGTTTTCCCAAATTTTCCATTATTTTGGAATTAAGGTTACAGTTCTTCAACGTTCAGAGAGATTAATACCAAAATTTGACCCAATGCTGGGAGAAGAATTGCAAAAATATCTGAAAGATGAAGGAATTACTATCTACACTAAAACAGATACAAAAGAAGTAAAGAAAACAAAGGAAGGAGTAGGATTAACTGTTGAAATTGACGGGAAGAAAAAAGTTTTGTCTGCCGAGAAATTAATGCTGGCTAGTGGTTTGCAACCACATACAAAACTTCTTGAAACAGAAAAAGCGGGAGTTAAGCTTGATGAAAAGGGATTTGTCAGAGTTAATGAATATATGCAAACGTCTCAAGAGCATATTTACGCCGCCGGAGATGTAACGGGGTTAATGCCACTTGAAACAATGGCGGCAAAACAGGGTAATCTTGCGGTTTTGAATATGTTTGAAAATGCCAAGAAAACAATAAACTATAATGAAATTCCGTCTGCGGTTTTCACTTCTCCGGAAATTGCTGCTATTGGCATAACCGAAGAAGAGTACATGAAAAAATATAACACCTGTTTGTGCAGGACAGTAACACTCGACCATGTAGAAAAAGCATTAGCCATTAAAGATTCACGAGGACTTATCAGAATGGTTCTTGATCCTAAAACAAAAATCGTTATTGGCGTGCATATAAGTGGACCAATGGCTGCTGATATTATTACAACTGCCACTTATGCAATCAAAAACAAAATGACTATCTATGATATTCGGGATACTGTCCATGTTTTTCCAACATTGAGCGAAATGATTAAAAAAGTTGCTCAAAGCTTTGACCAGGATTTAGATGAAACGGCTTGTTGTGTGGAGTGAGAAAATGAAGATAAAATATTTATTAGTCGGAATTGTTATTCTGGTAATTGGTGTGCTTTTTTTATTAGGAAGCAATCTAAATGGAAACAGTGTCCAAAATATTGATGCTGAAAAAAGTAATTTTATTGGATCTATTATTAAGAATGATCCTTCATATAGAAAAATTGGAATATCTTTAATAGGTTATTATGTTGATGATATAATAAGTGGTAAGAGAATGCCGCTTGATAACAAAGAGATTCCAATTATTATTGAGGGTTTTTATGTTGGTTGTCCTAGTTGTGTTGCAGGAATAAAAGAGTATAATAAACTATATGATGAATATGGGGGTAAAATATTAATTATATACCTAAACATAAATCCTAAAGATACAAAAGAGGATATCTTAAATATAAAAAAACAAACAAATGGAAGGGATTGGGTTTGGGTCGAGTATAGTGAGAAATATAATGGATTATTTGAGAAGTTAGGCCTTGTTGGTTCAGGTCAGACTTATCTTATTAAAAATGGAGTTGTTGTCTATGGTGATTCATTGGAAGGATTTATGGATAATTTAAGAGGTGAGCTTAGAAAGATACTATAAAGATGGGCAAAATAATAAATAATATAAGTAATGTTTTTTTACCTTTAAAAGAAAATATCTATAGGAAAAAGTTTTTTATATATTTATTATTGTTTTTAGTTCTTTTCAGTATTATCCCAGCAATAATTATAAGCCTATTCCTTAAAGGTTTTGGAGGAAATCTTTATGAAAGGATTATCTTTGGTTTTATTAAAAATATAGCTTTATTTACAATCTTAGATTGGGTCTATTATATAATCGCAACCGTAATTGCAACTCTTTTAGTAATTAACTACTCTTATAACAAGTGTAATGATAAAACAAGTTTATCAACAATATTTTTAGGTACAATTTCTGCTACCTGTCCGGTTTGTATACTACCAATAGTAGGGCTTTTGGGCTTCTCAGCTTTTATAGGTGCATATAATTATCTCATTAAGTCTGTTATTTTAATAGCTTTATTTATTGTTACTATATATATTTCAAATAAAAAAAGTACATGTAAGGTAAAGAGAGATGATTTAAATGGTTAAGAAATTAAAAATGGGAAAAACATACTGCTGCAATAATAGTGGGGAATAAGAGGCTAATAATAATTCATCCAAATAAAATCCAGCTAAAAGCACTTGAAAATTTTTTGAGGAGGATATAACATGGTAAATGAAAAGATAATGAATAGCAAGAAATATTATCAATGTGGAATATGCAAGTTTTATTACAAAGAAGAGAGGTTAGCAAAAAAATGTCAGAATTGGTGTAAAGAACATAATAGTTGTAACATTAAAATCACAAAACACGCAGTGCAATTATAATATTTCCATATTTTGTTGTTGTGTATAAAATATTATAATCTCTCAAGATGCTTTCTTTTCCTCTTGCAAAATCCACACCATTATTTGCATGACCATTTTCCTTTATATAATCTTTTATTGTACTATCGTCTTCATTTAAATCCAAATCTATTGCAATAATTTTTACTTTATCTTTATAGTTTGGATAGACCTTATCTAAAACAGCCAGGTCTCTTTTACAGAAAGGACACCATGTAGCCCAAAAGTATAATAAAACCGGTTTCTTTTGTTTAGTTAATTCACTTAACACTATGCTTTTTCCATCAACGGTTGTTACGCTTAAATCCGGTGCTTTATGACCAACATTATTCCCGGCTGCATTGTCAGGAATTAATGGTGTATGTTCTTCACCACCAATTGTTACATCTTGTGGCACCGTATTTGCGACCTTACCAGTACATGCATTTAGAAAAATTAGAGTTAATAATAATCCTAATAAATAATAAGGCTTCATAATTGATTAATCCACATGCTATTATATATAAATACTGTTTAAGATTTAAATTTTATTTTAATCTTTATTGAATCCATAAGGGCAATGCCTACATCCACTTTGGCAACAGTATCCTTGTTCTAAAAGATAAAACTCTGTAAAGACTTTATAACCGGTAACAGGATCTATATATGTATCTTTCTTATTTAAACAGGCTTCTTTATGAATTCTTTCAATTTCCTCTTCTAAGTCTTTGCTCATTTTGCTAATGCGTTAGCTGGGATTTGAACCCAGGTCCAAAGCTTGGGAAGCTTCGATACTAACCACTATACCACTAACGCCTATTTTTCAAGATGAGCCGGGGTTTTATAAACTTAATCGAAATGTTTATTAAATATCGGTCCGTTTAAAATCTAATGGCTAAAAAATTTTATATAACTACTGCAATTGATTATGTAAATGCAAGACCACATATTGGGCACGCTTTTGAAAAAGTCTTGGCAGATACAATAGCTAGATGGCACCGTCTTTTGGGTGAAGATGTTTTTTTTCTTACTGGGGTAGATGAGAATGCACAAAAAAATGTTGAGGCAGCAATTAAGGCTGGAATTCCGACAAGAGAATTTGTAGATAAAAATGCTAAATTCTTTTTAGAACTATGTCGGAAGCTAAACATTTCTTACTCTGATTTTATTAGAACTACTGCAAAAGAGCATGAAGTTGTAGTTTACAAGTTATTTAAAAAAATTATTGCAAACGGCGATATCTACAAGGGAGAATATTCTGGGTTGTATTGTGTTGGGTGTGAAACTTACTATACAGAAAAAGACCTTGTTGATGGTAAATGTCCGGAACATGAAAAAGAACCAGAATATAGGAAAGAAGAAGCTTACTTTTTTAGATTAAGTAAATATAGGAAAGAATTACTCAAATTTATTCCAAATTACGTAATCCCAGAGTCCAAAAGAAATGAGGCCCTAGTTAGAATAAATGAGGAGCTAATAGATATTTGTATTAGTAGAAAGAATGCTAAATGGGGGATAGATTTTCCAAACGATAAGGATTATAAAATCTGGGTTTGGATAGAAGCCCTTATTAACTATGTTTCGGGTTTAAAAAATAAAGAAAAAAAGTATTGGCCGGCACAGTTGCATGTAATAGGTAAAGGCATCAATTGGTTTCATTCGGTTATATGGCCGGCATTATTGCTTTCCGCAAAGTATCCGCTTCCGAAGAAACTTCTTGTGCATGGCTATCTTATTTTAGGTGGTAAAAAAATATCAAAAACCTTAGGAAATGTAGTTGATCCTCTTGAATTACTAGAAAAATACTCCGTTGATTCTGTGCGTTTCTCTTTATTACGGTGTTCTGTATTTGAAGATTCAGATTTTTCAGAAGGAAATTTAGTAGAACGTCACAATAATGAACTGGCAAATGATTTAGGTAATCTAGTTAGTAGAACATTAACTTTAGCGGAGGTTAATTTTAATTCAAATATTAAAAAATCAAAATTAGATAAAGAGTTAACTTCTAAATTAAATATTAAAAAAATTCAAGAATATATGGATAAATATGAATTAAATAATGCATTAAATGAAATATGGAAATTTGTAAGAGATTGTAATAAGCACATTAATGAAGAGAAACCATGGGAAATGGAAAAAAAAGAAATGGAAAATCATCTTTATACTATTATAGACTCTTTAAGGATTATCTCAATATTACTTAGTCCATTTATTCCAAAAACATCAGAAGAGATAAGTAAACAATTGGGAGTTAAATTAAGTAATAGTATTAAAGATTGTAAATTTGGGATCATTAAAAATTATAAAATTAACAAAGGAGATATATTATTTAAAAAAATTGAAGTAAAAAAAGAAGTTAAAGAAATTAAACCTGATATTAAGGAG
>JACPNI010000031.1:5173-7659 GCA_016185555.1 Candidatus Woesearchaeota archaeon
AACATCCAAATGCAGATAAATTACTTGTGCTAAAGGTTGATATTGGTTCTAAAGTGATACAACTAGTGGCTGGGTTAAGAAAGAACTATGATCTAAGATATTTAATTGGGAAGAAAATTATAGTTTTTACAAACCTTGAACCAATAGAATTAAGGGGCATTAAAAGTGAAGGCATGTTATTGGCTGCTGTTGATGAAAAAAATGACAAAGTAGTTTTTTTAACACCTGAAAAGGATGTTTCTAAAGGAGCAAAGATAAGATAATCACTTTAACTCTTTTTTTATCCACTTTACTGCTTTCTTTATGTAATGTTCCTTATCATCCTCTGCAGCTTTTACCATTTCTAGAATTTCATTCCTTAGATCCCTATCTTTTTTAAAATTGATTAATAAAACAAGAGCAAATCTTCTTTCCCATAAATTTTTAGAAGAAATTAAATTTTTAGAAATTTTAAATATTTCTTTTTGTTTTATATTGGCTATATCTCTTGTTCCTTGTGTGGCTAATGTATCACAAACCACCCAGTCTGAAATATCTCTCGAGAATCTTTTAATAAGCTCTATGGTTTTTTCTGGATTTTTTTTCCAAACTTTACTTAATATTTTTGTTGCTAAAATTTTTTCTTCGCATGCTCCAGCTTTCCATAGTTCTTCAATAAGTTTAAAATCACCTTTTTTGTATTTTATAGCAATTTTATTTAATTCTGAAACCTCGATACCATAGACTTTTTCTACTGTTGGGACAAATTTTTGATAACTAGCTTTAGCTTTATTTGTTGAATGATCTCTCAATATTTGTTGAATTTCTCTCAATTCTACTGATTTTATATTATTTCTTTTCAGCATAGAATATTCCATATGTCCACAATCCTTTTCTAAGCGTTGTGTGCTGGTAATAAGCGCCAATCATATTATTTGTTTGTATTTCATTCCTTAAACCAAGCCATTTAAGAACCATCCCAAATGGATAGCCAATAATGCTCGAATAATATAATCTTTTGGATGAAGGCATAACGTTCCTTTTTATGTCCTTATATTTAATGTTCCTGAAGTTCAATTCCTTAAGATATCTTTTAAATTCGCTAACAGTAGAAAGATTTGGAACTGCCCACCCGTTTAACCATATATTCATTTCTTCTTTTTCTTTTGCGTTAAGGTTTTTCGTTTTAAGGAACCCGTCAGCTACAATTATTCTGCCCTTTTCTTTTAATATCCTTTTAGCTTCTTTGAGGAATTGCTTCTTGTCATAAGCGTAACATATACTTTCCAGTCCCCACACGACATCAAATGTTTTGGGTTGAAATCTGGTTTTTATATAGTCATCATTAATCACTCTTGCAAAACCTTCAACATTATTCTCTTTGATTAGCGATCTTGCAATTTTAATTTGCACTTTATTGATATTAATGCCAGTTAAATTCGCTTTGATTTCTTTTGCAAGCCATATGGTACTGCCGCCTATTCCACAACCACAGTCCAAAACTTTATCTTTGGGACTAATTTTAGCTATTTTTGCTAAAGCCCGGTTCATATTTATCAGTGCATCATTATGTCTTGCATGTTTTTTATCATGAAAACCAGAGTGTATGGAAAGATTTTCATCGGTCTTCCATATATTTTTGTAGTCAATATAAGTTTGATTATAGTACGCTATTATCTTTTTGTATTTGGATGAAACCTGCATTGTGTAATTTTACTTCTTTTTTTCATTAAGAAATTTTTCTACTATAGCAGAGCTAATCCATTCCTCAATAGAGTTATATTTTCCACTGGAACCATCAACCATTTTTCTTATTGTATTAAATTCATCTTGTGTTATTTTAACATTCACATAGTTTACCATTTTTAGCACCTCCGAAATTATAAGTGGGCCCACTGCGATTTGAACGCAGGACCTCTCGATCTATGAATCCTGCTCAGATAGAGAGCATAGCTCTTCTATTTCTCACCTCCGAAGAGAGAGATTCTGGGCTAGATTTATCAGTTTCACCTAAGCATGAGCTTATCGAGTGCTCTAGCCGAGCTAAGCTATGGGCCCCTCAGAATTTTGAATAAAAAAGTTCTTTATAAACTTTGCCTCATGGCCAATGCGTTATAGTATTCCCTGACGTCTGATGCCCATTTCGAGTTTTAAAATAAAACCGCCTCAGGCAAGAAATCCGAATATTATTCTTATTTCTCGAACTTGCGACCCTGTGGTATCAGTCTCCTAAAGAGATAACAGCCACATGCTCTACCTGTTGCTCCATCCTAGATGTCTGAGCTACTGAGGCTTGAAAGTTTATAGTTTTAATCGCTTTAAAAAAGTTTCTACAAGTAAATGTTGGATAATAACCATAAAAAAGACCATTCTTTAAAAGACACTATAGCGAATCTAATAAAAAACTAAGGATAAAATTAAGAAATTTCTGCCGTTTAGAATCCTCCACCATCTCCAAATCCACCACCGCCACTAATCCCTCCACCATCTCCAAATCCACCACCGCC
>JACPNI010000032.1 GCA_016185555.1 Candidatus Woesearchaeota archaeon
GATAATAGCATAAAAATTTAAACAAAAAATAAAAAATATATTTTGTGACACAAAGATTTAAATATGAGTGATATTCAATATAATTCAAGTGTTAAAAAGAGGGGAGTTGAAAAAATAGGGGGTCTTAAAATTGAGCAAAAAGGATATCTTTGAAGTGTTTTTTAGGAAAAAGCCCGCTATGATATTAGTGGCTCTCCGTAAGAATGCAAAAAATAGGTATGGAAGTGTTTTAGCTAAGGAAGTGGACTGCACATACAGCCATGCGGTTAAGATTTTACAAGAAATGGAAAAAGCCGACCTTGTAAACTTTGAAAAGTCAGGCAGGATTAAGGTTATTAAGCTAACAGACAACGGCAACAAGATTGCAGAAAGCATAGAAAGGATAAAGAATCTATTATAATTCCTTATACTCTTCCAACAGATTTTATTTTTTTATATTTTATTTAAAGGAGATCATCAACATCTCTTATTAGCTCTGATGCTGTAACATCTTTTACAAGAGTTTCCTTATCACAATAAGGGCATTTATTTGGAATTTTTTTACCTTCTTTTATTTCAAGCTTATAATTGCACCTCGTACATCTATAAGTCCCCATATTTATCACCCCGCTATGATTGCACACTAATTTTACTATTTAAGCTTTATTGCTAATTCAACAGTATACTCGCCCATAATAAAATATATAAATAGCAAAAAGATTTTTCAAGTCATGGAGATTCAATTAACAAGAAAAGTTAAGTCACCAATAATTATTGAAGGCTTATGATGATAAGAACAATATACTGATATTGCATGCACTAAGCGGGGTAAATGCATTAGAGTGGAAAATATCTGAATCCCTATTGCAGCTTGCTAAGCAGGTAAATGCCAGGGAAATTATCAGCATTGAAGGTGTAGCTTCTCCGGATAATAAGATAAATACATATTATTTCTCCAATAGTGAACCAAGAAGAAAGGACTTTGAAAAAGCAGGAGTTGGTTCCTTAAGAGAGGGTCTTGTTATTGGCGTGACTGGTGCATTATTGCTTAAAGCAGAAAGATTATCCTGCAAACTTTCATGCGTTTTTGTTGAAAGCCAGGTTGGATTAGTTGACAGTAAAGCTGCCGCAAAAATCATTGAGGTTCTTGATAAGGTTCTCGGATTAAAAGTCGACTATAAGCCTTTGCTTAAAGCATCTATAGCATTTGAACAAAAACTCAAAACAATGCTGCAGAAAAGCAAAGATGCCCAAGTTGCAAAAGAAAATTCCTATGCAAGCAAAGAAGAGCTTAATTACTTGGGGTAGTAATAAAGGGAACAGCAATATAATAAATACACAAACAAAACTACTTCTGGAAAGGAACATTAAACTATATTACATAGGAAGTTTTACTTCAAATTTAGCTTTTTTCTTACCTGTTATGACCTTATTTTTTTCAACATATTGTCAATTCAGTAACGCTTGTGACATTAATATTTAGCATTATGTCTATTACTGCCTTGATTTTTGAGATTCCAACAGGAGCTTTTGCTGACTTATTTGGAAGAAAGAAGACTATGATAATTGCAAGTTTTCTTTCTGTAATTGCAATAACCTTATTAGCACTTTCTACAAATTTCTATATGTTGGTTATATTTGCAGTTATATTTGCATTTAAAAATACGTTAAATAGTGGAACAGAAGAAGCATTTTTTTATGATTCTTTAAAAAAATTAGGAAGGGAAAAAGATTATAAAAAGATTCTTGGGAGGATGGAGGTTTTAGTACAAGTTGGTTCTTTTATTGGTGCTATTGCTGGAGGTTTTATGGCTAGTTATTTTCTTAGACTTCCATTCCTTTTAACAATCCCTATAACAGTATTTGAGCTTATATTGGTTTTTTTCTTAACAGAACCAAGCTATAAAAAAGAGAAACATAAAGATATTTTTAAACATTCTTATGGATCTCTTAGACTTTTTATAAAAAACAGGCAATTACTCTTATTAACTCTTTTTGGAGTTTTTTCTTTTGGGATAGGAGAGTCTTTATTTCATCTAAATCAAATCTTTTTTGATTTTGTTGATTTACCAATCTCTCAATTTGGTATTGCTTTTGCATTGATTTCTATCTTAAGCATGTTCGGAGCATTTTCCTCACATTTTGTATCGGAAAAAATAGGAGATAAACAAACCTTAATATTATCATATCTATTGAAAGGATTAATGGTGATTACTGCGACAATATTCTTAGGATATGTGGGGGTTTTTCTTTTGGTCTTAAGGGACTTATTTGGTGGATTGTCTTCTCCGGTTATGGGGAATTTATTAAACAGAGAAATTGAATCAAAAAACAGGAGTACTGTACTCTCCATAAACAACCTTATGAAAAATTTAGGTTATATAGTATTTGCACCTTTTATAGGTTATTTAGCAGATATATATAATATTTCAACTGCATTTAGAATTGCAGGTATTCTATCCGTTGTTTTCGTTATTATCTTATTTTTTATTAAAAATAAAGATACTTGATAAAGATTCGTTTTCCACTTTTAGTCTTGCCAATCTACTGGTGAATGCAGAAAGCTTTTAAAGAAAAACCTTATCAGTTAAACTGTAGGCTAGGTCGGAAGGGTAGTCGTCTTCTGTAACCACAAACCGGCTTTATGGCGGGACCGAAGTCCGGAGGGCGGATTAAGATTAGTTAACTGGTCTTGGCTCGTACCATGATACCTTGTCCTAAAGAGCTGATATTTTTAGGAACTGTGTCAGGGCAGGAATGCAGCAGCACTAACTATAAATATTGGTGTTTTTAGGCCAGCAGGGTTGAGAAAAAGCCAAGGCAAACCAGTGGCTAATCTTATTTCCACTTTCGGGCATGCCTACTTAATAATTCCGGTCTTATTTGGTATCAATGTTGCATTAATCTGTGCTGTTGGATTTAATATCTGGTCTTGTACTTGTATTAGTATATCATTAAAATTTTTTATTAATAGGCCATATAATTTCTGTATTATTAACTCATAAATCGACTCCTTTAATGGCCCGGTGCAATAAGAGATTAAACCTTTTATTTCTTCGGCACCAGAAGATTCTATCCTTGACTGTGGTACTAAACACTCCATGCTCTTGCCCTCAAAAGAATCAACAATATTCCTGGGAGTTCCGGATGCCATTTTCTGCAAGGTTATAGAGATTCTGCATTTATCTTTAGATGAACCTTTTATTATAAAACTATATAAGTGGCCTTCTTTTACAGCGCTATATTTAGATGGTTTGCATCCCTTTGCTGCATCATCAAAACATTTTTTATTCTGCACACAATCTTTCTTTATCCATCCATAAGCAAAAGCCAGCCAGGTAACAATACCAAATAAAATAAGGAAAATCAGAAATTTTTTAAAGAAACCACCACTAACCCTCTTTGACCGAATCATATAAAGAAAAAAGTGGTTAGTATTAATAAATTTATGCAGGGAATCTGTTATGTGAGGACGTCATTTTAAACCGTGGGAGTAATTCGTGATTCATTATCCTGTCTTTTCTATCCTCTTCCATCATAAGAACAACGCGGCTTACTGGTTGTTCATCAATAAGCTTATATCCACAGTATTTTCCAACTTCAATTGCAAATCTTTTTGTTTCTTCATGCGTCGGGGTATTCTCTTTTGTATATCTTTGTTTGCTTGCACCCATAAGGGCAAATGCTTTAACTTCAAGATAAGTTGGATTAGCCATCCTGATTATTTCACCATACTTCTCATGCAGGGTCATATTTTCATTTTTAATCAGTGTTAGCCTTATTACAGTTCTGGTTTTATGCTTAAGCATTTTAAGAAGACTCATGCTTTTCATTAGTCTTTGCCATCCATCCATAAGCAAAGGCCTGTCTATTTTTTTGAACAATATTTCATTTGGTGCACTTAATGAAACATACAATTGCGTTGGCATTTCCATTTTTTCAATTACTTCTGGGAGCTGGCCATTAGTTACGACAAAAGAAGATCCGCCATATTTTTTAATCTCTTTAATAAGGTCGCCTATCCTGGGGTATGTTAGATTTTCTCCATTCAGCGATATGGCAAAATGCAGTGGCTCTTTTGATTCTTCGAATTTTTTCTTATTTGTGATCTCCAAACCACCGAACCCACTTAATAATTTTCTCTGAGCCTTGATAGAGTTTTGGACTATTTCAGCCGGATCATCAATTTTCCCAAATTCGGAATTATTTCTTTCCCTCCAACAGAAGCTGCAGTCAAGCTGGCAGAAGTTAATAGCAACAGATATCTGGGCACATCTATGGCTTTGGATACCATAGAATTTCTGCTTGTAACATACATTCTTATCTTTTAAAGAGGCCTTTGTCCACATGCATATTTTGCTTGCAGAGTGTTCGCCAATGAATTCATAGCCTTGTTTCTTCAGCAGTGTTTTATATGCAGGATTCATTAAGAGGAAAGAAAATTAATTGTTTTTAAAATTTTGCATTATAGAAAATAAAAAAAATAAAATAAAAATAAGTAAAAATTTAGAATTATCTTCTTTTAGCTGCCTTTTTCTTTGCCATTTTTCACCTCTTGATTTTCTATTTTTAATCTAATTAATTTATAATGTGATGAACTGGCTTAAATAGGTTGCTCTTCTTAATTCTTTTCTAGGAATAGTCTCTGGAAATTCATAAAAATAATATTCTCTACTTCTTTATAATCTAGGGATTTTATCTCAGAAATCTTCTTTATTGTGTGTTTAATAAGTGAAGGTTCATTCCTCTCACCTTTAATTGGGGATAAATATGGAGAATCTGTTTCTGTTAGTATGTTGCTAATTGAAGTTTGATTTGCTATAGCTTGAAAATGGCTAGAAAATACAATATTTGTAGGTATGGATAAAAACCAACCGTTGTTTTCTATTCTTTTTACTAGTTTTAAATTTCCTGTAAAGCAATGCAGAA
>JACPNI010000033.1 GCA_016185555.1 Candidatus Woesearchaeota archaeon
AACCGTAAAAAATAAATTTTTATTTTAATAAATGACTGGTTTTTAGAGTCTTGTAAAAGAAGGAATTAAGGTTGAAGTTCAATAAGCCAATTCTTTATTCGTATGCTGTTTACTAAATCAAATATAAACTAGTTTACAAAAATTGTAAAATAGAAACTCTTAAAAGTATGCCTTTTTAAGAGGTTCATCATGGATACTGATGTAAGGATTGCATTAGAAAAAATTATAGAAAATTATTCTCTACTGAAGAGCCATTTAGGTGAGTTAAATCTGGAATCAGTAGTGGAGTATATTAAAAAAACAAATGAAGAAAAATTAGTATATAAAAAGGATAAATTTGAAATTAATTTTCTTATTGAGGAAGGAGGGATTTGGTTAGATAGGAATGAAGCAATAAATTTTTTAGGAATAATAAATAAATGGCAAAAAGACAGGATTAAGATGCTTATTTTCGGTGGGGCTGCTTTTGTTTTTCTTGGAGGGAAAGATTATGCAATGAATTATGGTCCTAGTGAGGCTAAGGACTTTGATTATTTTTTAATATTTGATGGTGAAAGTAAAAAATCATTAGAGCTGGGAGGTTCTTATGAAACGGTTTTTAATTTTGTGTATGGAAAACCAAAATTGAGTGATATGTTTAGATTAAATAAAAGAAAGTTTCTACATGAAGGGGAACATACTGAAGATATATTAAGATTTGACTTTCTTGGTTTTAGATATATGCTATTAAGTGAGCTCAAACAAAATTTTACAGTTTTTTTCGAAAATGATTACTTGCAGATTTATCTTCCATTAAAAGATTATTTAAGTAAGTGTTTTTCCTATATTGACAAAAATTGTTTATTTGATAGATGGCCTGAAGAGTTTGATATAAAAGAATTTAAGATGGTGCCAAAGGTAATTCCTTTAGAATCAGATATAAGAAAAAGAGGTAGAAGAGCTAATATATTAATGAATTTGTAGCTTAGCATAATATATTATAAAAAGAGCTTTCATATTTTAATAAAGTTAATAAATGACTGGTTTTTAAGTCTTGTATGGAACTTCTTTTCCCTCATGATGAAATTAGAGAAACCCAGAAAGATCTCATAAATGAAATATTAAATGCTTTAAAGAATAAAAAACATATTTTAGCCCATGTACCAACAGGAATAGGAAAAACTGCAGCCACACTTTCTCCGGCTTTAAGCTACGTGTTACAGGAAGAAAAGGATTTAACAGTATTTTTCCTGACGCCAAAGCATACGCAGCATAAAATCGCTATAGAAACTTTAAAGCTTATCAAAGAAAAATGCAAGCATAATTTTCAGGTTATTAGCTTTATAGGGAAAAAATGGATGTGCGCCCATTCCGGTGTAAATGAATTGACAAGTTCTGAGTTTTCTGAATACTGCAAGGATCAGATTAAGAGAAAAACATGCAGTTTTTATAATAATATGAAAGAAAGCGGGAAGCTGTCGTTTGATTCCAAATCAGTAATTGAAGAATTTAACAGCAAGATAGTTAACATAGAAGAAGTAATTGGCACATCATCCAAAAGAAACTTATGCCCTTATGAAATATCTTGTTTATTAGGAAAAGAGGCTAATGTAGTAATTGCAGACTATAACCATATAATAAGCCCGGGCGTAAGGGATGTTCTTTTCAAGAAAATAAACAAGACTCTGGACAAAGCAATAGTAATCTTTGATGAAGCACATAATCTGCCTGAAAGGATTAGAAGTTTATTGACAGCCCAGCTTTCAACAATAACATTAAACAATGCAGTAAAGGAAGCTGAAAGTCTTGGTTATCCTGAAGCTGTTAATAACCTTAATGCACTAAGCAATGTGCTTGAGAAATTCTCACAGAAGATGAGGATTGATGAAAATGAATCTTTGCTTAGCAGGAATGAATTTGTCCAGGAAGTTTCAAAGATTGATGAGTATGATAAATTAATCGGGGATTTTATATTTATATCTGATCAGGTGCTTGAGTTTAAAAAGAAAAGTTTTATTTTATCAGTTGCTAATTTTCTTGAATCTTGGGAAGGAACAGATGATGGATTTACAAGGATTCTCAAGAAAGGATTTACCAAAAGGGGCAGACCAGCAGTGATATTGACTTACAGGTGCCTTGATCCAAGTATTATTTTAAAGGACATAGCATCACAGGCAAGAATAATTGCAGTATCAGGAACTTTTACCCCAATAAATATGTACAAGGACCTTTTTGGATTTGATACAGTGACTAAGGAATACGATAATCCATTTCCAAAGCAAAACAGATTGAACATAATAATACCAGAGACCACTACAAAGTTCACAATGAGGAGCAGTGAGATGTTTACCAGAATAGCTGAGAGATGTGCTTCCCTGGCTAATTTAATTCCCGGGAATATTGCATTATTTTTTCCAAGTTATAACATAAGGGATGAGATATATATTAATTTCAAGCACATTTGCAATAAAACCCTTTTCCTGGAATATCCCGGATTAAGCAAAAAAGAAAGGGACGAGCTAATTGAAAAGTTTAAAAGCTACTCAAGATCTGGTGCTGTTTTGCTTGGTGCAAGTTCTGGTTCTTTGGGTGAAGGTGTTGATTTGCCTGGAGATTTTTTAAAAGCAGTTATTATTGTCGGTCTTCCACTTTCAAGGCCGGATCTGGAAACAAAGGAACTAATCAGGTACTATGATGAAAGATTTAAGAAAGGGTGGGATTATGGCTATATTTTCCCAGCAATGATAAAATGCATGCAGAATGCCGGAAGGTGTATCAGAAGCAAGCATGACAAGGGAGTAAGGATATTCCTGGATGAAAGATATAGCTGGCATAATTACCTAAAGTGCTTTCCCAAAGACTGGGACATAAGAATAACCAAGATGGCTGAAGATAAGATTAAAGAATTCTTAAATCATTAACCTTCTTTTTATGGTCGGTTAAGGTATTTGGTTGACTTTCTTGGGTGGTGTAAAGTTATTTATGTAATATACTTTTCCATGAATTATATTTACCAGTTGGATCTTAAGGTTTTCCGGATATCCGATTCTCTCATAGTATTTAGAAAAAATTTCTTTAAGAGCATCAAATTCTTTTTGATCAGCAGCATATCCCTCAATAGCAGGAAAATTAAGGTTAATTATCCTTTTATTGTATATATTACTATTTATTTGGTTGCGTGTGATTCTAGTAATAGTCCTACTGTTTGATAATATTGATCTTCTATAATTTATTGTTGTATTACTAAGGCCATATTTTGCATAAACTTTGCCTTCTTTATGCATTTCTCTGAATTTATCTATGATTTCTTTAACTATACTATCTTGTTGTTCTCTTAGTCTTTCTTCTAAATTTAGGTCTTTTCCGGCATTTTTATCTTCAACCCATTCAACTTCCATTTTAGTCGCCACATGGTTTTATTGTATTCTGGGAAACATAAACATAAGCATGATATGCAGCGATGCAGCCTTCTGCAACACCTGTAATGGCCTGTTTCCATGTGCTATTAGTAACATCACCAGCAGCAAAAATTCCGGGAACATTTGTTTTTGATTCCTTGTCTATTATTATCTCCCCTTTTTCATTTAACTTAACACTCAATGATTTGGCAAGATCTGATAGCGGTATATGCCCAATCTCAATGAAAACCCCGTCTATTTTGAATTCCTTATTTCCTTTGTATGGTTTATCGAAAATAACACTTTTAACGAATTTATCACCTTTAATTTCGACAATGTTTGTATTATTTATCACTTCAATTTTTTTGTTTCTTATCATTCTTTCATAATTAATTGGCTCCGGCCTTACTTTTTCTCCCCTATAAACAATATAAACCTTAGAAGCATACTCAGAAAGCAATAATGCCTCCTTGACTGCAGAATCCCCGCCACCAACCACAATACATTTTTTTCCCTTATAAAAAGGACCGTCACAGCTTACACAGTAATGTACTCCGCGGTTGGCAAATTCAGCCTCTCCGGGAACGTTAAGCCCCCGGTATATTGTTCCTGTTGCAAATAATATTGTTTTGCCTTCATAGATCTTATTGTCAGCATAAACTAAGAATGATTTTGTTTTGCACTTTTCAATCTTTTTAACCTTGGCATCAATAATATCGATTTTATATTCCCTTGCATGGTCTTCTATCTCTTTTGCCAGTTCCATGCCGCTTAATCTTTTGAAACCAGGGTAATTTTCAACTATGTTTGTGGTTGTTATAACACCTCCGCGAAGATTTCCTATTACAATTGTTTTAAGATTAAACCTGCCGGCATACATCCCAGCAGCTAAACCAGTTACACCAGAACCAATAATCATTATATCATAAAGCTTCTTTGATGCGATATTTCCCACCTCTTTTGTAAACCCTGATTCTCCTTTTTAGTTTTTTCTCTTTTCTTGTTTTCCTATATTCCGGAGTTGCATAATCAACCATTTTAAAGTCTTAAATAAATTATTGTTTTTAAATATAAATAGTTAACGCTATTTTGAAGGAATTAACTTATATTCTCTGGCATAGATAATATTATAAATGGTAGTTTGGGTACACTCGGTGATGGTTAAAAAGAAAAATAATAATATAACAGGCTACGTATTAAAGAAATTTAAAGATCCGAGAACATTATCTGAAGAATCTATATGGGATATATTAACAGATTATCTTGGAAATAAAGGAACTAGGGTTGTTCAGACGCTTGAATTTGATGATACCGGGGGTGATAGAGAAATTTTTCATTATAAAAGATCTACTATTGATTGTTCCGTGGATTTCGAATCTCGGGAAACCTCTGTAAAGGTTTATTCTCCAAGCAAAAGAAACTCTAAATCTGTTTTAGCGGATGTCATCAGGAAATCTGGAGCAAAAAGAGAACCTAGGATACTTAGAGAATTATTTAAGGTATACTCAAAATTTGTTTAGGTTGTAAAAATCTCGACTTTTATTTTTTAAGGGTTTTATAAATAATCAGGAAATCCATTGATTATGGAAATAAAAGAAACGCAAGCAAAGTCAATTCTAGTAAAATCCAAACTTCCCGAATCAGATTATGTTATTAATTGCTACACTGGCTGTGGTTTTGGGTGCAGTTATTGTTATGCAAGTTTTATGGGACGATTTGTTGGTAAGAAAATAACAGATTGGGGAGAATATGTATATGCAAAAGTCAACGCACCGGAATTGCTAAAAAAGGAGTTGTCGAAATTAAAAGATAATGGAAAAGGAGTTACAATATTATTTAGTTCTGTAACTGATCCTTTCCAAGCAGCAGAGGCAAAATATAAGCTATCTGAAAAGTGTTTAATAGTTCTAGCGGATTATGGCTTTGAAGGAACTTTATCTGTACTAACAAAATCGCCGACTGTTCTAAAGGTTGTACCAATACTAAAACGATTGAAAGATATTGATGTTGGAATAACAATTACCTCAATTGATGATAAAATATCCCGCTATTTTGAGAAGTTTGCACCTAATGCAAGCGCAAGAATAGAAACACTAACGAAACTCAATCAAGAAGGCATCAAAACATACGCCTTTCTTGGTCCATTGCTTCCCCATTTTGTAGCGGAGAAGAATAAAATAAAAAATGTTCTGGATGCCATTTATAAAACTGGAACTCGCAGGCTTTTCATAGAACATATAAATCTTGCACCTTACATAAAAGATAGAATGTTACACGAATTAAAAGATGTTAATCCAGAGTTCTTAACAAAGTTTTACTCCTCACAATCAAAGGATTATCGTGAGGAACTTAATACAGTAATATACAAACTTCTAAAGAGTTATGATTTTGAACTGTTGCATAATATGATTCTTTGTCATAAAGATGGGGCTTAGTTTATTAAATCTTGGTGGTCTTCACGCAAACTTGAATTTTCCTTTTGTTTAACTACGTAATATAAGATTTTATGCACAAGCCAACTAGTAAGCTTTAAATATATGGCAGTATTAAATTTTGGAAGTTGATTATGGTAAAGAACAAAGAGCAAAGAATTGGAATTTTTGTTGATGTGCAGAACATGTATTATTCTGCAAGAAATTTATACGAAGCAAAGGTAAATTTTCGCGAAATTTTAAAGATTGCAACGCATGGAAGAAAATTAGTGAGGGCTATAGCCTATGTTATTAAAGCTGATGTCAGGGAAGAGGTTAATTTTTTTGAAGCCTTAGAAAAGATTGGGTATGAAGTTAAGGCCAAGGATTTGCAGATATTCTATGGCGGTGCAAAGAAAGGCGATTGGGATGTAGGGATAGCAATGGATACAATAAGGATGGCGCCAAAAGTAGATACTATTGTAATTGTTTCTGGTGATGGGGATTTTAGGGCTCTGGCAGAGTTTCTTAAGGCCCAGGGTTGTCGGGTGGAGGTTATTGCATTTGGGAAGTCGGCAAGCTCTTTATTGACAGAAGTAGCAGATGATTTCATTGATATGGATGCAGATAAAAGAAGGTTTTTAATCTAAATTATAGTGTCTTCTTAATTTAATTGCATTATCTACAGTATATTCCGGATATTTGTTTAAAAAATCCTTTATTAAGATAAATTCCACGGAATATCTCCCGCTTAATAGGCATGGCTCTGATGGCGGCAGATTAAAACCAATTGGTGGCTTGTTGTCGATTAACATATCTCCATATTGATTAACCAATTGAAGTGCTTTCTTGTCCAGACCTTCTGCTTCCCTTTCAATTCTCATATTGATTCTCATCTTTTTCTCTTCTATTAGGTTATATTTTCTAAATAGTTTCATTTTAACCTCCGCTTATGTTGTTACAGGTATAATATATTTTCCATCAAAGCAGGCTGTGCAAAATTCTTTTGACTTTGAGAGCCTTGAAGCAACATCTAACATGCCTTCAATGCTTAAATAACCTAACGAGTCTGCTTCTGTAAATTCCAGTATTTTTTCAATGCTTTTATTATGTGCAATTAATTCTTCTGTGGTTGGCGTGTCAATACCATAAAAGCATGAATTTGTACTTGGCGGCGCGCTAATCCTCAAGTGAACTTCTTTAGCGCCTGAGTTTCTCACCATCCTTACTATTTTTCTTGAAGTAGTTCCTCTTATTATTGAATCATCAACCAGGATTACTCTTTTGTCTTTTAATACAGATTCAATTGGATCAAACTTCAATCTTACTCCAAAATCCCTTATAGCCTGCTCTTTTTCTATAAATGTTCTTCCAACATAATGGCTTCTTTTTAGGCCTTTATCAAATGGTATTTTTGATTCCTGGCTATAACCTATTGCAGCAGGAACACCGGAGTCTGGTATTGGAACTACAACATCTGCTTCTACAGGATGCTCTTTTGCTAATTGCCTTCCAAATTCCTTTCTGAATTCATGCATGTCTCTAAATTCATATTTGCTATCAGGGCTAGAGAAATATATTAATTCAAAGATACAAAATCTTTTATCCTTTTTTTTATCTGAAAGTGATCTTGAGTTAATTCCTTCTTTTGAAATAGAAAGTATTTCTCCTGGTTCTATGTCCCTTATATACTCTGCATGAGTCTTACCAAATGCACATGTTTCAGATGATAAAACATAGGAATCTCCAGTCTTTCCTAAAACTAAGGGTCTTATTCCATAAATATCTCGGGCCGCTATTAATTTATCTTTTGTTAAAAATAATAATGAATAAGCACCGCTAATGTTTCTTAATCCATCTTCTATCTTTTCCTCCAAAGAGGGTTTTTTACTATCCAATATGTAATGGAGTATTGCTTCACTATCGGTTGTTGACTGGAAATCGCTGTCGGTTGTTGACTGGAAATTAACTTGTTTATGTTCTAGGTATTTCTTAATTGGTCTTAAGTATAATTCCGGTATGTTGCCATTATGTGCAATCGCAATACTTCCATATTCAGAATCTACTATTAATGGCTGTGCATTCTGCAGGAAATTATCTCCTGTTGTAGAATATCTTACATGGCCGATAGCATTAACACCTTTAAGGTGCTGTATTTTTTCCGGTGATAAAGCAGAACTGACCAGTCCAAGTTCTTTGTAGCACTTTAATTCCTTGAAATCAGAGATTGCAATACCAGCAGATTCCTGGCCTCGATGTTGCAAGGAATATAGTCCAAGGAATGTTAAGTCTTTGGCGTTTTTATTATTAAAAATTCCAAACAAGCCGCAAGCCTCTTTTAATCCCATATCCTCGA
>JACPNI010000037.1:0-10091 GCA_016185555.1 Candidatus Woesearchaeota archaeon
TTACTATAACTATGACTGTCTATTTTTCTCAGTGGCTTGTTGTTGATAAAAAAGTTTCTGATTTTTGGTTTTCTTTAGCTTTTGTGGTTCCAATACATGAAAGTAGCACTTTTTTTGGTCTCTATACATTTGCTGAAAGATTTGCTTCCGTGGTTGGTCCATTGGTTTGGGGGATTTTAATATTTCTATTTAAGGATAATTTTCCTACAAATTATAGGATAGCTGCATTTACAATGGGGTTATTAGTATTATTGGGGGTTATACCTCTTATTTTAAAGGAACGTAAGTTTAGCAAAATTGAAGCTGGAAAGTTCTAGAAAGTTTTAAAAACCTATATACTACAGAATATATATTCTATAAAATGAAAATACTTGCAGCCGGGGACATACATGGGGACAGGAGTTTGGCAGAAAAACTTGCTAAACAGGCAGAAACTGAAAACGTAGATTTAGTCATATTATGCGGTGATTTAACCCATTTTGAACAATCTACAGAAGGGATTATAGGCCCATTTATAAAAAAGGGCCAAAGGGTTGTTATACTTCCAGGAAACCATGAAACCCTAGCAACAGCTGATTTTCTAGCCGAACTCTATAATATAAAAAATCTTCATGGTTATTATTTAAAATATAAAGATCTAGGAATATTCGGTTGTGGTGGCGCGAATATAGGACCATTGTCAAAATTAACCGAGGAAGAGATTCTATACAATCTGAAAAAAGGATTTCGGGGTGTTAAAAACCTTAAGAAAAAAGTCATGGTTACACATGTTCATCCTGATAAAGGGATAATGGCTAGGTTTGTTCCTGGAAGTAGCGGCGTTAGAAAGGCCATAGAAGAGTTCAAGCCCGATATTTTGATATGCAGCCATGTTCATGAAGCTGAAGGGTTGGAAGACCAAATTGGAAGTACAAAGGTTATTAATGTCAGTAAATCAGGAAAGATCTTGGAGATCTAAAAATGCATTCACTAGTTATAGCTGAAAAACCTTCTGCAGCAGCAAAAATTGCCGAGGCACTTGCAGATAAGAAGCCAGTTAAAAAGGTTGAGAATAAGGTTCCTTATTATGAATTAACCCATAAAGGAAAGAAGATATTCATCGGTTCAGCAGTAGGTCATTTATTTGGGCTAACTGAAGAAAAAAAATCAGGTTTAAAATATCCTGTTTTTGATATTGTGTGGAAACCGGCATATCAGACATCAAAGACCGCAGGCTATACAAAAGATTATATTGAACTTCTAAAAAAGCTGTCAAGTGATGCAGATTCTTTCTATAATGGCTGTGATGTAGATATAGAAGGTGAGTTAATCTTTAGAAACGCTTTAAGATTTATTTGCGGCAAGGAAGATGCAAACAGGATGTATTTTTCGACATTAACAAAAGATGAACTTATTGACGCGTTTGAGCATGCCAAACCCCATATTGATTTTGGTCTTGCAGAAGCAGGTGAAGCGAGGCACTTTATGGATCACTATTGGGGGATTTCTGTCTCCCGGGCATTAATGTCAGCAATTAAGGCAGCAGGCACGTTTAAAATAATGTCTTCTGGCAGGGTTCAGGGGCCAGCCTTAAAAATTTTAGCTGAAAGAGAAAAGGAAATTATAATATTCAAGCCTGTTCCATACTGGCAGGTTTTTCTCCATACTAAGTTGAAGAATAAAAATGTTATTGCAGTCCATAAAGAAGAAAGATTCTGGGAAGAGCAAAAAGCAGATCAGGTAATACAAAATACAAAGAAAAAAGATCGTGCTTTTGTTGAATCCATTGAAAGAAAAGAATTCAGCCAGGAACCGCCACATCCATTTGACCTGACGGCAATGCAGCTTGAAGCCTATCGCACTTTAAGGATCGCGCCAAAAGAAACATTGGCAATTACCCAGGAACTTTATATTGCGGGTTATATCTCTTATCCAAGAACAAGTTCAAATCAATTACCCCCGGCATTAAACTATAAAAAAATAATAACAAGTATATCAAAGCAGGAAGAATATACAGAAATATGTGCCGGCCTTCTTAAGAAAAAGAACCTTAGTCCAAATAATGGAAAGAAAACTGACCCGGCTCACCCAGCATGCTATCCAACAGGAGAAGTACCAAAGAATCTTAAAGGCAGGAGTTTTCTTCTTTACGATTTAATTGTAAGAAGAACACTTGCAAGTTTTGGTGAAGCAGCCATAAGAGAATCTGCAACAGTTGTTATTGATGTAAACAATGAAGATTTTATTCTTAAAGGAACTATTACAAAGTTTCCAGGCTGGCATGAAATTTATGGAAGGTACGTAATGTTAAAAGAAGAGGAAATACCAAATGTAAAAGAAAAAGAAAAAATCAAGGTTGATGATATTGTTAAAGAATCTAAAGAAACACAGCCACCAAAAAGATACACGCCGGCTTCTATAATAAAAGAATTAGAACGCAGAAATCTCGGAACTAAAAGTACCAGAGCAGCTATAGTTGATTCATTATACCAAAGGAATTATGTTAGGGATGATTCTTTGGAAGTTACTGATTTGGGCATAAAAACCATAGAAACTCTAGAAAAGTATTCTCCTTATATCTTAAATGAAAAGTTAACAAGACATTTTGAAAAGGAAATGAATGAGATTCAGGAAGGTAAAAAAAACAAGGAAGAGGTTCTTAAGGAAGCAGAAAAGGTTCTTACAAAGGTATTAAAACAATTTAAGGAGAATGAAGAAAAGATAGGTAAGGAGCTTGCAGCAGCGAATATTGAAACAAGAAACAAAGATAGTATTGTGGGAAAATGCCTAAAATGCAGTAAAGACCTAAGGGTATTGTTTTCTAGGAGGTTTAAATCTTACTTTGTAGCCTGTTCAGGGTATCCTGACTGTAAGACAACTTATTCTTTACCGCAGGGATTGCCTAAACCTTCAGATAAAAAATGCAAGGAATGTGATTTTATCATGGTTACTATTATCCGAAAGGGAAGACGACCTTATGATTATTGTATAAATAAAGAATGTCCGGCTAAAGTTAAATGGCGGGAAGAGCAGGCAAAGAAAAAGGTTTTAAATGAGAAGTAATGATTAATCAAATATGACAAAATGTGGTCCGGACCCGGATTTTATCGGGATTGAGATGTTTTTCTTTTTGGTTATTTTCGCTATCCTCGTCTTTATTTACATTACTATAATTAAAAGATGGCATATTAAAAAGGTTCAGGAAAAAGTTGTTTTTACATTTATTTTTATAGTGATCTCATTTTTATTACTAATGTTTTATTTGTACCTGGTTTTTTCAATTACTGATGTATGTTTTGGTTTTTTAAAGCAAGAGATTTCCACGAGTATTTGACGAGCGGTTCTTAATAAGTCAGAAGTTAAAGAATAGAAATTCCTTTTTCATGGATCCCAAATTCAACAAGTTTATTTTTAATCTGCATAAACCTCTTTTCACCAAATTTTTTAAGCTCTATTGTATTGTCAATGAATTCTTTAATGTTATAACCACCAACCATCTTATTTTTATGCTCGTTTACATCTGCATAAACCTGGTTGCTTACCAAAATAGGAATAGACTTTGATAATTCTTTTAAAGTTTTAATCTGGCTCATAAGCATTCCATTTGCAAGCTCCTTATCATGTGCTAGCAGTCTTCTATAGTGGTTTCCTAGGCTGTCTATTATTATCAATCCGATACTTGCATTTTTTCTAATTGCATTAAGGTTCCTTACATATTCTAGTTGTTTCTTAAAACTGCCCGCATTAAACAGCAACAGGTTGTCTATAATCTTCTTATCATCATTTATTTGCTTTAATCTTTCAATAGAAAATCCTCTTTCTGTGTCTAGGAATATTACTTTATTCCCCCTTGCAAGTTCTGAAATTGTTGCAATCAAGCAAAGTGTTGTTTTGCCTGTAGATGCAGGGCCATAGATTACTGTAAGTCCTTTATAACCTCTTATTAAGTTGTCTAAATCTTGAATTCCCGTGCTTATCATATTTTGTAATAGATATACCTTAATCAATATTTAAATATAATATATGTTGAATTATTCTTTTTGCTTTTATAGTAAAATTGTTTATCTACTTGTGCAATCCCCGTATAACCGAAAAGTTTATATATTTGGTATATACCTTCTGTATACACATATTCAAAGGCGTAAAATGAAAGATATATATGAAAACACAATTTTATGTGATACTTGCCATATAAAGACTATAAAAGGTCAGACAACTAAGGAAGGTTTCCCAATAAGAACTTGGAAATGCTCAAAATGCAATCAGGTTTGGTACCATCCGGGTGACTTGCAGGACTTTGAGAATTTTTCCAGGCTTAAAAATAAAACATTTCAAGTAAAGCTAAGGATGGTTGGAAATTCATATGCAGTTTCTATACCGAGGGAGATTATTGAGTTTGAAGAGATGAGAACTTCTTTGCATGAAGAAATTAAAAGAGAGATGAAAGACATGGAAAATTTGATGAACAAAATGGTCTATCTTTCAATGGAAGGACCGGATAGAGTAAGTCTTTCTTTTTTTGGAAGAAGAATTGTTAAACCCGATGAAGGTGATGATGATGAATGAAGTTAAATTAAAAGTAATGGAAGCTTTGCAGGAAGAGGCTTATAAAGGGATTGTAAGAATTGATGCTGAAACCATGCGGGGGATAGGTGTAAGGCCGGGGGATGTTGTTGAGATTGTCGGTTCCAGACCTACAGTGGGTATTGTTGATAGGGCATACCCGACTGATGTTGGACAAGCAGTAATAAGGATGGATGGGATATTAAGAAGAAATGCTAAAACAGGTATTGGTGAAACTGTTATTGTTAGGAAAGCTGAAGTAAAAGAAGCAAAGGGCGTTACTATAGCACCTGCACAACAGGGGGTGGTTATACAAGCAGATCCAGAGATGTTTAGGCGGGGTTTGTTAGGAAGGGCAGTTATAAAAGGAGACTTGGTTGTTTTAGGAGGTGCAAGGCGTAGAAGAAGGGCAATGGCTGAAAGTCCGTTTGAGGAAATATTTGATTTATTTGAGCAGGGGTTTATTGGGAATTTTGGTTTAGGCAGTTTAAAATTTATTATTGTTGATGCAAATCCAAAACAACCGGTAATAATAACAGAATCAACATCAATTTCAATTAGTCCAAAGGCTATTGAGGTTTCTGAACAGGAGAGGGTTCCAGAAGTGACTTATGAGGATGTTGGTGGTTTGGATGAAGAAATAAGAAAAATAAGGGAAATGGTTGAGTTGCCATTAAAATATCCTGAATTATTTACGAGACTAGGTATTGAACCTCCCAAAGGGGTTTTGCTTCATGGTCCTCCGGGGACAGGGAAGACATTACTTGCAAAAGCGGTTGCAAATGAATCTGATGCAAAATTCATTTTATTGAATGGCCCGGAAATTGTGAACAAGTTTTATGGTGAGTCAGAAAAAAGACTCCGCGATACGTTTGAAGAGGCTGAGAAAAGTGCCCCAAGCATTGTTTTTATTGATGAAATTGATTCTATTGCACCGAAAAGAGAAGAGGTTACTGGTGAGGTTGAAAGAAGGATAGTTTCTACGTTATTGACCCAGATGGATGGATTAAAATCAAGAGGGAAGGTAGTTGTTATTGGTGCAACAAATAGGCCAAATTCCCTCGATCCAGCCTTAAGAAGACCGGGAAGATTTGACAGGGAGATTACAGTGGGGGTTCCTGATAAGAAAGGACGGCTGAACATCTTGAAGATTCATACAAGAAATATGCCCTTAACAAAAGATGTAGATCTAGAAAAGATAGCCGAGATTACTTATGGTTTTGTGGGGGCGGATCTTTCAGCATTGGCGAAAGAGGCAGCAATGAATGTTTTAAGAAAGATATTGCAGGGATTAAAACTAAAAGAAAAAGAACCGATTCCAAAAGAAGTTCTTGAAAAATTAATTATAAGTGATAATGATTTTAAGGAAGCGCTTAAAATAGTTAGGCCGAGTGCGATGAGGGAAGTTTTAGTAGAAAAGCCAGATATTGGGTGGAATGATATTGGTGGGTTAGATGAAATAAAACAAGAATTAAAGGAGTCTGTTGAGTGGCCATTAAAAAACCCGGGCGCTTTCAAAAGATTAGGGATAAGACCTCCAAGAGGTATTTTAATCTATGGTCCTCCGGGGACAGGGAAGACATTACTTGCAAAAGCGGTTGCAAAAGAGTCAGATGCTAATTTTATCTTAGTAAAAGGACCAGAAGTTTTGGATAAATTTGTTGGAGAAAGCGAGAAAGGAATCCGTAAGATATTTGAGAGGGCTAGGCAAGTAGCTCCAGCAATTATTTTCTTTGATGAAATTGACGCGTTGGCTCCAAGAAGAAGTGGAAGTGGAGATTCTGGAACAAGGGTTACAGAAAACGTTGTAAATACTTTGTTAGCTGAAATGGATGGTCTCGAGGCGCTAACAGATATAGTTGTTATTGGTGCAACAAATAGACCTGATATCCTGGATCCTGCCTTGCTCAGGCCGGGAAGATTTGATAGGTTGTTGTTGACACAAACGCCAGATAAAAAATCTAGGTTAGACGTTTTGAAAATTCATACAAAAAATATGCCCTTGGCTAAGGATGTTAATTTGACGAAGATTGCAGAGCTTGCTGAAGGATATGCGGGGTCTGATTTGGAGTCTGTTGTAAGAGATCTGTTGTAAGAGAAGCAGCAATGTTGGCTTTAAGGGGTAATATAAATACAAAAGAGGTTTCCAAGAAATTCTTTGATGAAGCTATTAAGAAAGTGCGACCTTCAATCACAAAGGAAATAATGCAAAAATATAAGGAGATTGAGGGAGAATACCTTAGAAGCGCAAAGGCTGCATTGGCAAAGAACAAAAATGAAGCCCCAAGCTATTTCGGATAAAATTTATATACTCTTTTCCTCTTAAGTTTATTGTGGGAAAAAAGATTGGTGGAAAGAACTATTTTTTGTATTTTCTGTTGCTGGTAGTCTTTATAATCTTCTTTTTTAATTCATCCACATATAGTTTGTTTCAAAGTGGAAGAAGCTTACTTTTTGAATCAGCCAATAAATTGTCATTAGGGTTAAAAAAAGATAATTATCCTATAACCGCCAATGTCGTTGTCAATGGTGTAAATAGGCCGAAAATTAAGGTTTTTTTATTGACGGATGTAAATACTTGTATTGTAGGTAATCAGTGCACTACAAGTGATTGTGTCAATATTAAAGACTTAAGAACAGATCAGGTAGTGAAGCAGTTTAGTAAAATAGGCCTATTGGCATTACCGCCAAGCAGGCTCACATCAGAACAGAGAAATTCAGCTTATTGTATGAATCTAAAATTTAATCCATCTGAAATTGATGCCGTTAGGAATGAGGTCTTTTTATTCAAGGATAAAGTGGTTGAATATAGTAATAATAAGATAAATCCAGAGATACAAATTATTGAGATAGGGGGTGGTGCAGGTATTGAGATGGCACAATATGGTCCTAGTTTCTGGGTGCCTCCCGGTGGGGTACATGGAGTGATTAGTAGTTTCTATTCACGCGATACAGATTTTACTTTTGTTGTTACAGATATTAAAGACCCGGATAAGGGAGTTTATTTTGATCCCTCTTTATGTGATGGATCCGTAGGCAGTCAATACAATTATGGTATTGGTTATACTTGGATGCCTAAGTGGAAAGATGGTCCCGGCTGTGCAAACTATCTAACAACTGTTCACGGGTTTTTGCATCAGTTAGCAAGTGCAGTCAATAAGGTAAATCCACCATCATCATTTGTTTCCTATGGTGAAAATAACTATCTTTATAATGGACAAAGATTATCTTGTTCAATGAGTTTTCCGAATGGTCCTTATTCTTATTTCCCGGATGCTGATGTTGCTCCTTTAGATCCGGATTTCGATGCCTGCGAGCAAGGTCTTGGTGGGGACGGGCGATGGATTGTTGGGTACTGTAACTCCTTAACTGCTCTGGGCTACGATGGAGAAGAGTGCAATAGGAGATGGGATAAACATTTGTTAGGTGATCATTTCCCGCCAAATTATGTTCTTATTGGTAATTCTTGCAGTAATGGAAGACAGGATTTTGATGAAACTGGGGTTGATAGTGGTGGATCTTGTTCAATATATCCGCCACAACGAACATTACCATCATGCCCAAATCCGAGTTCAGAAAATCCGAGGATTATTGGTTGTAGGTCTTCCAACTATCCAAATTATCCACCAGAATATACCAATGGGGTAGATGTAAAAACAGGTTATTCTTGTTCCGGTTCATTAGTATGTTATGAGTGTAAAATCGGGTATGTAAGAAATGTCAATACTGATTTATGCGATCCGATAGCAAATGCGACAGTTCCTAATTCCAATTTACCGTGCCATAATTTTGGAGAAACACCTACAGCAATAGGTTGTAGGATAGCAGGCGGGCCTTGGACCATAAATGCCGAAATAAAAAACCAGTACACCTGTCCTTCATCAATATACAACTGCTATGAATGTAGGTCTGGCTATGTTCGGGATACAAGAATGGACATATGTGTTAGGTCTGGGGAAGAGCAAATTCCAGTTATTGATAGTGATAATGATAATGTACCAGATGCAATTGACAGGTGTCCAAATCAAACCTCTCAGATTGTAAACAGGTATGGTTGTCCATTGCCGGTTTACAATAGTTTTTCTCCAGAATTAACAACAAATTTAAGTGATGTTGATCTTACTAATTTGAGGAATTTCAGGATCGGTGTTAGAAACATTGGTCAAATTGATTTTGGTGATAAATCAATTAAATTAATTGAGAATATTTCTAATATTATAAGGCCAGTGAATCTGGATCGGGCAGTTTCTTTTGTACCAAGAAAAGTAATTGTTCACTCAGAGCTGCTTGCTGAGCTAAATAAATCTGCAACAGTTACAATATTTAATGTTACTAATCTGACTAATGTTATAATCAAAAAAGATGGTGTAATATGTGTTGACTGTAGAATAATAAGTTATGCTGGGGGTGCAGTGACTTTTAGTGTGCCGCACTTTTCAGAATACTCTGTTGATGAGGGAAGCTTCTGTGGCGATAATTTCTGCAGTTCTCAGGAAAGTTGTTCAAGTTGCTCAGTAGATTGTGGCAGTTGTCAATCAACAGGAACTTCCGGCACAGGCTCTGGAGGTGGGTCTGGTGGAGGGGGAAGCAGAAGGACTTTTATTGAGGTACAGAATTTAAGCAATAAAAGCGAGCAAAAGAAAGAAGTAGTAGAGGAACAACCTATTGGCCTAAAAAAAGAAATAGCACAAACAAATGAAACTGGATTAGTTGGCCTTGGACTATTATCTAATAATAAATCTCAGTTGAGCACGATTATAAATACTAAACCTCTTTTAAGGAGTAATATCCTTCTTTATATTGCTGCTGGGGTTGTGTTATTTATCCTTTTTTTGATTTCTATTAAAAAATTTGGAAGAAAAGCAAATAAATATAGAGAACTAGAGAACTATGTAGATATTATGAAGTCGAAAGGAAAAACAGATTTTGAGATTAAGAATAAACTTATGGGTGCTGGGTGGAATAAGAGTATAATAGAGCAAATCTTAAAGAGAAGATGATTGTTATGTTTTTGTTAATATTACTGGTGGGTCTCTAACTAAAATAGTATGCTCTGCCTGGCTTACGAAACCTTTGTTTTCTTCAACCAGTTGGGGATATTGGTAAATAATCCCTTCTCTTCCAAGGATATTTAGTGCAATATTTGCCATAGGTAATTTAATCCATCGTTTTGCAAACGGCAGTGTTTTGTAATTTTTTTCTATAAACTCCAAAACTTTTCTTGCATTGTTGTCTCTAACTGGTTTTTTATTAACTAATTTATAAATCCCTGATTGTTTGCCTTCAATTACATATCCCTTTCCATCAGTTGCAAAGGGCTCTATTGCAATTATTTGCCCTTCTTTTAACTCTTTTTTATCACCATTATCATAATTTGGCACATTAACCCCGGAATGAATATTGTATCTTTCAATGCCGTGTCCTGATAAGTTTTTAATTGGTGAAAAACCGTATTTCTGTATTGCTTTATGTATTGCAATGCCTATCTCATATAATTTCACGCCAGGTTTAACAATCTTAACAGCTGCATCAAGAGCCTCTTTTGAAGC
>JACPNI010000037.1:10140-12463 GCA_016185555.1 Candidatus Woesearchaeota archaeon
ATCCAGGTATTTTTTTTCATTTCCAAGATAAACTGTCAATGCGTTATCCCCTACAAATCCGTTAACTTCTACACCAATATCAATTTTAACCATGTCTCCATTTTTAAAAACTGATTTATCATCTGCAGAGGAGGTATAATGTGCAGCAATGTAATTTATAGAAATATTAACTGGAAATGCAGGTTCCCCACCAAGCCCAATAATCTTTTTCTCGATTTCATTGCAAACATCTAATAAATTAGAATTTTCTTTAACAAGACTTTTTGCATAGTCTAATACTTCAGCTGCAATTTTTCCAGCTTTAATCCAGTCATTTAGGTTTTCCATCTTTTAGAACCTTTCCATTTCTTATTAAACTGGAGATTTTTAAGACTTTTCTTTCTCCTATTTTTAACTTTTAGATAACTTTATATAAATTCGGGTGGTTTATTGTTGTATATAGGGAATTTAGAATTGAAAATATCAAAAATATATCCTATTACTGTTATGGTTGTATAAAAATGATAAACAAAATAGAATATCCCTGTCCATGTGGTGGAAAAATTCAATGGAAAAAAGATAAAATTATACAAGATGGAATAGACTGTGGGGTTTTGGATGTAGAATATTGCATAAAGTGTGGTGAAGAATATTTGCCAGAAGGGAATATGGTTGTAGTAGAGCAAAAATTAAAAGAAGCGGGATTATGGGGTTTACAAAGAAAAGAAATAAAATTCTGGAAATCAGGGAAGTCAATTACAATCAGACTTCCAATAGAGATTGTAAGAAAATTAAAGTTAGATGCGGTAAAAAGAGGATATGTATATCAAGAAGGGGATCATAAGATAGCAATCGAGTTCTAAGTAACTTTCATATATTTTATAAATCCAGTTTTTCAAGTTTTTATTATGAAGGGGTTTATAGTTTATCCAATTTATCAGGTTATGGATTTAGGGCCTAAAATCTTATTGTTTGGAAGACTTGAAAATGGCCAGTCGTTTTTGACAATAAATTCTTATGAGCCATATTTTTTCATTGAAGAGTTTGCGTTGAAGAAAGCAGGTAGTGTTCTAAATGAATACCACGTTGTCAAGACGGATTTCAAGAGTTTTAATAAAAAAAAAGTTGTAAAAATTATAGTTGATATTCCTGCAACTGTTCCAATCCTTAGAAAAAAGCTAGAAGATAAAGGCATTAAGTGCTATGAAGCAGATATAAGGTTTGCTTATCGTTATCTAATTGATAAGGACATAAAGGGTTCAATAGATATTGAAGGGGATTATGAAACTTCAGAGTATGTTGACCGTATTTATTATGAACCAACAATAAATCCTGCTGATTTTATCCCTAAGTTAAAGGTTTTTTCACTAGATATTGAGACCTCACCAGATAATAAAAAGATATATTCTATTGCAATTTATTCAGAGAGTCTTAAAAAGGTTTTTTTGATTTCAGATAAAAAAATAAAAGAGTTCTTTACATTTAAAGATGAAGAGTCCTTATTAGAAGAATTTAGGAAGACAGTAATTGAAGAGGATCCCGACATAATAACGGGCTGGGGTGTAGTTGATTTTGATCTTATGGTCTTGAAGGAAAAGTTCAAGGAGTATGAAATTCCTTTTATTTTAGGCAGAACAGATAAGCAGTGCACAATAAGAAAGGCAAAAGGGTTCTTCATGGCATCAAAAGCAGATTTCCCGGGAAGGATGGTTCTTGATGGGGTTAATTTGTTAAGAGAGTCTTTTGTAAAGCTTGATGATTATAAGTTGAGTAGTGCAGCATCAAAGTTTTTAGGTGACAAGAAGAATATTAACGATAATAATAAGGTTGAGGAGATAGAAAGATTATTTGCAAAAGATAAGGAAAAATTAGCAGAGTATAATCTTAAGGATGCAGAACTTGTTTATAGGATTCTAGAGAAACTCGATGTAATAAACCTTTCAATCAAGCGTTCTTTATTAACTGGCATGCAGCTTGATAGGGTCGGAGCATCTATTTCTTCTATTGATTCTTTGTATATTAGGGAATCTAAGAAAAAAGGTTATGTTGTTGTTTCGGCTGATTATGGTGTCAAGGAAAAACCGATTACTGGTGGTTATGTAATGGAGTCTCTTCCAGGAATATATGACAATTTAATAATGATGGACTTCAAGAGCCTTTATCCGTCAATAATAAGAACTTTTGGTATTGACCCATTTTTATATGCTGGTAACAAGGGCGGCAAAAATTTAGTTATTGCACCTAATAAAGCTGCTTTTAGAAATGAAGAAGGAATCTTACCTAAGATAATTACAGATTTAATGAAAGAAAGGAGGATAGTAATTAACAATAAGGATGAATTAAC
>JACPNI010000029.1 GCA_016185555.1 Candidatus Woesearchaeota archaeon
ACAATTCCCACCTTTTGAATTGATTTTCCTGTTACAACCCCGGGAACCTCATAGCCGCTTGATTTGCTATATTGTTCCATTATCCATTCCATTGTTTTTGAATTAGTCCTCATATCAGGGCCTATGGAATATTTTTCTGGTCCGATGATTTCAAACATTTTTTCAGTAAATCTCTTAACAACCCTCTCTAGTTCACCTTCTGATAATTTATCCGGGTCACAAACAAGTGCTCCCTTTGCACCACCATAAGGCATATTTAAAACCCCCAATTTAATTGACATCCATCCCGCTAAAGCTCTTACCTCATCTTCAATCTCTCTAATCTCCTTTTCAAAGTCTATTAAATAATTAGTAAATCCACTAACAGAAAGATTTGTGTCCAGCCCAATATCCTTTTTATGAATCCTCAACCCGCCTTTGTAAATGCATCCCCATCTTTTTGGCTTGTAATGCTGTGAAATAAAACCAACAAACCTTTCTTTTTCTCCATTATCCATAGGAACAAAAAAATCAACCTTTTGTGTTCTATTCTCCCTAGCCATTGCTTCTACAATATATTTGGTTCTTCGCTTATCAAAATTCAATGCCTTTGCAGCTTTATATACATTTTCTGAGAATGAGATAAATGGGTTTGTCATTTTTTATACCTCCGAATTCTAAAAAGCACAAATTCGTTGGAAATACAGCCATTTAAATACTTTATTCATTTTTGATATGAATCCATAAAAAAATAAGTTATTTAAATGAAAAGTATATTGTTAAACTAATTAAAATATGGGGGGTATAAAGATGATATCTAGAAGAGAAATTTTAAAAGATACGTTCGGTTTAGTCGGGATTTTAGTAGGAGCACCGGGAATAGCAAGTTCTGAAGAAGTTTATGGAATTAAAGAATTAAGGAAATATGCAAAATTACTATATGCAACTAAAAAGAATAGCATAAACCCATTAATTTTTAGTGATACAATTGAAGATAAGCAAGTAAAAATTGAAGTTGGAAATTTAGATCGTGATTTGGGTGACAAAACAAATTTAACGATGGTTGTGTTGGATGTTTTAAATGGCCAAGAAAGAACCTACAACATAGAAACTTATATCGATATAGGAATAAAGGGAAATTTATTGGGTTCTGAGGATCGTATTTATATAGGAAAAACAAGCGGTGAATCACGGGAAGATGCAACCTGGATTCGGAAAGGAAGCTATTATCTTGAACATAGAATAAAAAATAAAGATTGCAAGAAGCGGGACATCTCAGAAATGGGTTTATGCAATGATGGGATTGCATATTATGTTGCTGGTTCAGAAGAAAAAATTGAGCTAACAGGCATATACAAGACTATAGGGCATGCCAAATTAAAAGCAAGGGGGAGAGAGGAATTCAAGCGTGCAAATAGCTTGTATACAAACTTCCTTAAGAAAGCCATAATTGCATTAGAAAAAGCAGGGGAGCTAAAGATAAAATAAATTTAGTCTTCTTCGGATTTTCTATTTACTTTTTTATCTCTTTCTTCTGCTTCTTTTCCCTTGTCTGATCTTTCTTTATTCTCTGATGTCTTTTCAAGCATTCTCTCAGCATTCTTAATCAATTGATCTGCTGCATTTGCCTGTCCGAACGCTTCGCCGAAATCCTTATTATTAAATGCATCTTCCGCTTTTGATAATTTCTCTTTGGCATTATCAATTAAGGTTGTTATAGAGGTTTCATTTACAACTGACCCAGATAACTTGTTTTCTAACTCCTGTAAATCTTCTTTTGCATCTTTAATTTCTTCCATAGCTTTTTCTTTTTTAATATCCAAAAGCCCTTTCTCTTCTTCAACATCCTTAATTTCATCCTCAACTTCTTTTTCAGACTTTCCAGTCTCTTGCTTTATCTCGATTTTTGTCTTATCTTTTTTATTTTTAATTTCAATTTTAACTTCCCCAGTTTTATCCTGAAGAGTGCTCAAGAGGGAATCGAGCAATGCCTTCTGCTGCTCATTCAAAGTTCCTTTTACTTCAATTTTTATTTTTAGATTATCAGCTACGTCATTAACATCCCCATCAAAATCCTCCAATTCTTTCTCTATTTCAATCACTTTCTCTACCTGCTTAGTGGAGTTTTCTTCTTTTATGTTAGAAACGCTTTCCTTGACTTTTGAAAGAATTTTGACTTGCTCTTCTTTGGCTTTTTCAGCAGCATCGAGCTTATTTTCTTCTACCATAACCTTTACCTCTTCTAATCTTTCCCTTGCTATTTCAATGCCTTTTTTGGCTTTTTCAGCAGAATTAAATGTTAAAAGAAGATTCAAGTTGTCCAAAGCTTTTTCCAAACCCCATAAAAAAGAATCCGGTGTTATGCCTGGATCAACAACTTTTCCTTCATGAGCATAAACAAAATTAAGCAATAAAACAGACATCAAGATTACTAATATTTTTTTCATAAATCTCACCACCTAAGATTAATGTAACCTCTTATATAAATATTTTCTAAACTAGCTTAATCCCTTCTTTTATTATCTTGTACTTGCTTCTTTCGGATGCATCCCAATGGTTATTAAGAAAAACTGATAAATCTTTAAGCAGAAACTAAATTTTCAACTTTTATCTGTTTTAAAAGTTCTGGTCTTTTCTCTTTAATAAAAAGAAGTTCTACTCCAATTATTCTACCTTTTTTATCATAGTCTACTATTACATCCTTTTCTATCTCTTTTGTTTTGTCCACCTGAGCTCTCTCATCTAGACAAATATACATGGCGTCGGCATCTGAATCATAGGTTATTTTCATTTTCTTATTTCAAATACAGTTACAATCTTTATATACTTTACTTTTACATAAACCACCATTATAGTAATTCCATTTAATCTCTTTATTGCATAAAACTTAGTTCCTTCTCTTTTTATAATATCTGGATTTTTAATTGCTTCTTCTACCCAAACATTATCTAATTTCCTTCTCTTAATCTGAATCCTAGCATGATTTGTATATTTAATTTCCACAGATAATTAAGCTGTAAACTGCGATATAAATGTGTTGCTTTATTTTATTCATCAATTACTTTTAACCCTTCTTTTATTATCTTGTCCTTGATTCTAAGAAATTCATTTGAATAGATTAATGCCTCTTTTGCTTCTTTCGGATGCATCCCAATGGTTATTAAAAAACTAATAAGATCTTTTGGCGCACGCATTTCAAATTCATCTGAAGCAAAACTTCCAAGAACTATTTCAACATGATATTTCCTGCACAAGGCAATATTCTGTGCTATTCTACCAAGCAATTTAGCCCTTTCCACACCCCGGGATTTAAGTATTTCATTAAAATTTATGCCAATAGAAATATGATTTTTCTTCGCTAAACCGAGTAGTACCTGATTTAATCCTGAATTTCTTGCATTTAGAAAATCTTCTTTTACCCCTTTTTCCGGGCTTAATAATATATCAATCCCTTATACCACAAGCACTTCACTGTTAAACTTGCTACCCAGAACTATTAATGGAGACTCTTTCTTA
>JACPNI010000007.1 GCA_016185555.1 Candidatus Woesearchaeota archaeon
CTTCCAATTTCCTTTTTGTCAATACCAGAAGCTTCACTTAACTCATCCAGTGTTCTTGGCACTTCATGCCTTCTGCAAGCAGCATATAAAGCGCCTGCAACAACACTTTCCATAGAACGTCCTCTTACTAATCCTCGTTGAACAGCCATTGTATAAATTCTTGCTGATTCTTCTTCTACTGATTTGGGTAATTTTAGGAAACTTGCTACCCTTCTTAATTCAGCCAATGCTAATTTTAGATTTCTTTCAATAGCTGTACTTACTCGATACTGCCATTTTCTTAATCTGAAAAACTTGCTTCTTTCTTTGCCTTCTAACTGGTATATATCACCTTTTTGGCCTATATCTGTTCCTAAACCCCTATCGAATTTAGTATTATGTAAGAATATTGCCCCCCTTCCACCAACAAAATTCTCATAACCCGGAACTGTAACGTCATAAGCATAAGGTGAAATAGATTTAACCTTTCTAATTTTCTTAACTCTTAAGTATAAAAATTGTGCTTTAGCTAATTTCTTTAATTTTTCATCTTCATATTTTTCAGCAGACTCTAGTACTAAAGTATTCCCATTAAAATTTCTTAAGGATAATTAAGGGCTTTCTTTATCGGTAACTATATTTTCAACTAAAGGAATCTCTTTTGGGGCTACTAAAAACTGTCCTTCTTTAAGTTTTTCTACTTGAATCGGTATAACTTCATTATTTTCTACAGTAAATACACTATGGCTTCCTGTTACTTTTACCTTTCTATTTGATTCTAGCGATATCTCATAAAAATTATCTGAAGGATGTCGGGAAACCTCACTTATTTTTCTAAAAGCAATATCATAATTTTTATCAAAAGAAACACATTCTAGGTCTGTAACAGGAACGTATTCTATTATTCCATCTTTCTTAATAAAAGAAGCCCTTTCTGCTAAAATTGTATCGATAAATTTACCTATCTTAACAATTTTAATTTTACCATTTTGCTTTACAATTATTGGTTCTGAAAACTCGACTGAATAAGTCATAGGAGCCCCAGTCCTGCGCATCTTGTCTGCCTCTTCTATAACCAAACCACAGTCCTTACAAATTACTTCACCTTTATCTTTGTTAAGAATTAGATTTATGCCACCACATTCCGGGCATTTTTTAATAAAACTTGGCATTTTTTGTTCCTATGGTAAAGTGTTGATAAATTAAAAGGATATCTTTATATAATAGATTAAAATGTCCTATTTAAAGCTATCTATTTTTTAAGTATTAACTTACTGATAATAACAAAATAAAAAGTTTTATATATCCTACTGATTTCCAAACGAAGAGAAAAATGACAATATTACGACCAATAATAGATTTTAAATCAGTAAAAGAAGTAAAGGACTTGCCTGTTTGCTGGGTATCTACACATAAAGCAGACATAAAAAAAGCCGGGGAATATGAAAAGCAATGCAAAGCAAGTGGAAAAACACCAAGTTCTGAAGAAATAGCAAATTTGCTTGGGAATAACATAGTTCATTTAAGACAGCATACCATGGAAAATGGCATTAGCTATGTTACTATACATCAAGAAGATGGTACCGAGATACATGATGATAGTAAATATGGTGGATTATTCACATGTAACTGTGGTGCGATCCATGATTCACCTCATGCTACATCAGCAATATGGGATCTCGAAAAGAAACCAGGTTTAGGGGAAGGATTTAAATTAATCGGAACTCATGCTAGTGACAATCCTGAAAGATATGGTGCAATAGAATCATTTGTTGAAAAAGAATATGCTATCTCCAATACAAATGTAAGTGTTAATTATAGCATACGCCCACCATATAAGGAAGATAGAGGTTATCTATATTTTGGATTTCAAGAGACTACATCTGGGCTAATTAATATTAAACTTCTAGAAATCGACGACAATGGGGAAGCTAAATGGTTAGGAAAATATGTAACAGAACGAACTACAGCAAAACAACTTAAAATAATATTTTGGAGTAACAAGAGAAGGGATCATATTAAAAGCGAAATAACTATTGGACATAACCTTGCAGAAAATTTATTTAAAGGAAATTGGGATCAGATTTCATTTGCGTTCAATAATACAAATAAACTAGAAAAAATAACGGGGATTAGTCAATCACATAAACCAAATCCAGAATGGAAAAATGAACCGCTACTAACTGTAATAAAGAAAGGAATGAACGAATGGTTTGAATATAAGACAGAAAGCCCTCAAGCAAGAGTTTTAACGCAAGCAATTTTCGGACAGGACATAACAAGACTTCAATATAATACAAAAGAATCATTAAATTCCCTGATTGAAGCAGCAATTAAAGAAACTGATATTGATTTAACCAAAACCTTAAAATTTCTTTAACTTTTTTAAGAAACTAGAACAGCATTAATAACATTTTCCTGGCCTGGCCGGTTTGTTATCTTTGCCTTGCCCAGATCAGTGTCTATGATTGTACCCTTTGTCATTATATTCCTTCTAACAAAATGTCTATTAGCCGGGTTTTCAAGAACTGTCTTAATTGCAACCTTGGAATATTTTTTTGTTTTGGGATCAAATACATTTACAATATTATATGACAATAATCTTAATTTCTTACCACCGCCTTTTTTTCTTAAAACCAAGGTTTTCTTCTTATCTAATTTTGTAAAGGAAGGCAAATTACCTAGCTCAAAATTCTTCTTTTTTCTGAAGGCAATATATCTTCCACCAGTTGCTTTCCTTTTAGCCCTTGATTGTACTATTGACATGTTTATTCTTTGAAAGAAGACTGTTTATAAAAGTTGTTATTCCCACTAAATATTTGGTTTTTAAGAAAAATAAAAAGCTTTAAATACTATT
>JACPNI010000030.1 GCA_016185555.1 Candidatus Woesearchaeota archaeon
ATATTTTAGCATATGAATTATAAAACTAAAAAGTTCAAGAAAGCAATTTATGGAAGCATTGTTTCATTAGACTGGTTTTTGATAATAGTTACTGTATTAAGTTTAGTATTTACATCACTAGGCATTAATGCAATATTTAGTACTGTTAAAGATTATTTATTCCCAAATTCAAATTATTTTATACCTTATCCAACTTCTATATCCCTACTCCAATTAATCATAGTTACCATAGTATTTTCATCTCTTGAAGAATTAGGTTTTCGTGGATGGATTTTACATAAACTTGCTAAGAAATGGAATGTTAGAATCTCCATAATTGTTTCTTCTATACTATTCGCTATACTACACACAGAAGATATTATCGGAGCTTTTCTTTTTGTGACAAACATATTATTGTTTATAGGTGCATTTTTTCTAATTATTCTAAAAAGAAAATATGGTTAATTTAGACTTGCCGACCTCGACTTCTCCGAATTGCATAATAACTATTAGCTCTTTTATTGGAATTTTTTAGGCAGTTTCCTGGCTAAAGAATTAAGTTCCTTAACAACCTTTTCAGGATTATAAGACTTTAACCTATCAATTAATTTTGCATCATCCAGCTCTTTAATTAAAACAGGCAAAGCTATACCATCAACAGTTAAGGCATCTTTCATATGCAAAGAAAATGGTGCTCTTGCTAATTTTCCACTCGGTGTCTGGCTGGGATCTATATTCATCTTATCTTTAATCCTTTCATGACCGCCAATAACATTAAAACCTACCTTCTTGCTAACTTCTAAAGCCCACCTTCCAATAAAACTTACCAGTGGATCTTTTTTTGAATACTGTATTTTCGCTTCATAAAAAGCATTATTAATTTTCTTATCTAGGAACAACAGGATATGAAATGAATTTCCTGTCCATAAAACAAAAGGCTTAAACTTAATCAGTTTATTAAAATCTTTATCATTAATTATTACATTAATAAGTTCTTTAGCCACCTTCTGGGCTTGTTCAGCACTAAAATTACTCCTATCAATATCAAAAAAGATTCTTTCAATTGGCTTTCCCACGCCCTCATTATTTGTTGCATAGAAAAAATCACATAATTTTCTTGGAACAAAGTACTGCCATATAACCCTTTGTTTCTTAGTTAATTTACTTTCAACTTTCTCAAAATCTTCTTTTCTTAATTTTAAAAATTCCTTATCAAGGGCATCAAAATATTCAATATGTAAAGGATCTATCTGTGACCCCCTCTTAAGTATGAATGGAAAATTTCCTTTAGGAAGCCATATTTTTGTTGCAACTTCTTTACCTTTAAGATATCTCTTTAGTTTTTTAGCTATAATGCTATAATAAGGCAGAACATCAAGATTTGAATTTATTCTTAAAAGGTTCATTTTTATTCATTGTAAATGCAGATTTCCTAAATAAACTTGGATGTGCTTTTAGCTTCTGTACCCCAGCAAATCCGTAATAGAACAATATGCCTGCAAATATAATTACAGATTCAAATACAAGAAGCTTAAGCTCAAAATGATACAGCATCAAAAAAACCGTTAAAATGCCAAACAAAGCAAGCAATGGAAACTTACCAAGGTTAACTGGTGACTTGAACTCTCTTTTAAGATTTGGTTCAGAATACCTTAACCTTATAAGAGAAAAATTCACAAACAAGTAAACCAAAAAGATCCCTATGTCTGTAATAGAAGCAATTGTTTTAATCCCACCAATTAAAAGCGAAATTAAGGCAGTTATAGTTACTATTATTATAGAAATATATGGGGTTCCAGTAGTTCCTGTTGTTTTGCAGATTCCAGGAAGCTCATGATTACAGGATAAACCATAAAGCATTCTTGAAGCCACAATTAAGATAACAAGCACTGTATTTGATGTCGAAAACAATGCAATAAAGCTCATTAATAACCTCGCAGTTGATCCTGGAACAGCTGCTGAAACAATATCTGCTATCGGCGCTTTAGATTTTGATAATGCATCTGAACCAACAATAGCAACTGCAGCCAAAGAAACCAGGATATAAAGTACTGTTGAAATAACTAAAGACAAAACTAAAGCCTTCGGTATTACTCTAGATGCATTTTTTGTTTCCTCAGAAAGATTAACAAGTTCTTCAAATCCGATATAAGCAAAAAATATCAATGTCGTTGCAGATAAAATCCCAGTCAATCCTGTAGGAGAAGCAAAATAATCAATATCATTTTTCCCAAAGAAAAAAATACCGAGAAGTATAACAAAAACCAAGCCCAAGACTTCCAAAATAGATGAAAAGTTGTTGTATTTGGCTGAGGTTTTAATGCCTTTGTAATTAAGCACTGTAATTATAATTATAAGCCCGGCTGCTGCATATTTTGGATCAACACCAAATAAGGAAGAAAAGTAACCACCAAAACCAAGTGCAACTGTAGCTGCGCTTATTATTAATGTAATAATCATTGCCCATTGGACTAGAAAAGCCAAGACATCGCTTTTGAATGCCTTTTTTGTAAATATATACTCAGCAGCATCTCTTGGAAACATGCTGGAAAGCTCTGCATAGCTTAATCCAGTAAATGCCGCTATAAGTGCAGCAATTGCAAAAGAGATCCATATTGCATTACCAGCAATTCCAGCGCCCTGGCCAAGAAGAACATAGATCCCTGCACCTACAATTATACCGACACCATAAAGCGTTGTTTGAAACAATGACAGTTCTTTTTTAAGACCCATAATAATCTAAGATGTATTGGCTTTTTATTTTAATAAAGGTGAGTGTCTAAAAATGAACTTTATAATA
>JACPNI010000048.1 GCA_016185555.1 Candidatus Woesearchaeota archaeon
CTCATTTTTATCCTCCTTAAATATAATTTTTATACTATATTATAAGCAGAACTACTTTCTAAACCTTTCTATTTGTAACAACTTAATAGTAACTACAATAATAGATAAGGTTTTTAAGTATTAGTTTAGTTGAAAAAGATATGGTTGTTCCAAATTTTAGAATTAAAGAAGTAGAGGAGATAAGACTTATTTCGAAAGAAGAGAGGGAAAAAGCCATTAAAAAAGCAGGTTATAACCAGTTTTTCTTAAATTCAGAAGATGTACTTATTGATTTATTAACAGATTCCGGAACAGGCGCTATTTCTAAAGAACAATATTCAGCCTCAAAAAAAGCAGATGAAAGTTATGCTGGAAGAACAAGCGCCAGAAATATGGAAGAAACAATTAATGATATTTTCCATTCTAAATATGTTATACCTACACCACAAGGCAGGGGAGCTGAATACATATTTAATCAAATAATGACCTCTAAAGGACAAGTGGTTCCTGGGAATATACATTTTGACACCACAAGGGCACATATAGAGTATGCTGGCGCTATTGGTCTAGATTGTGTTGTTGATGATATTTATGATACAGAAAAGGAGGTTGATTTTAAGGGAAATATTGATTTGGATAAACTAAAGGATTGTATAAAAAAATATGGAAGAGAAAATATACCTTATATTTTAATAACTGCAACCTGTAACTCTGGTGGGGGACAGCCTGTTTCTTTGGAAAATATGATTAAAACCAGAGAAATAGCAAATGAATATAAAATTCCTTTATTCTTAGACGCTGCAAGGTTTGCTGAAAATGCTTATTTTATAAAAGAAAGGGAAAAAACATTTAAAAATCAAACACTTAGGGGCATTGTATTTTTAATGATGCTGCAGTTTGATGGCTGCCTAATGAGCGCTAAAAAGGATGGAATTTCTAATGCTGGAGGTTTTATAGCATTAAATAATAAAGAGTTATATGATAAATTAGATGAGCTTAAGATTTTAATATTTGGTTTTAATGGTGGATTGCCAGGAACTACACAGGAGATTATATCTAAAGGTTTAAGGGAAGCAATAGATGAAGATTATTTAAGATACAGGGTATGGGAGATTAAATATTTTGGTGATAAGCTAATTGAAAATAATATTCCTATTGTAAAACCTACCGGGGGACATGCTATCTATTTAGATGCTGCTAAAATTCTTTCACATATTGAAAAAAAGAACTTTCCAGGACACGCTTTGGCTGCTGAACTTTATCTGGAGGGAGGAATTAGGTCTTGCGAGATTGGAAGCCTTTTAAGAGGCAGGGATAAAGAAGGCAGTGATGGAATTTCAAGACTCGAATTAACCAGACTAGCAATACCAAGAAGAGTTTATTCATTAGAGCATTTAGATTATTGTGTTGATATTATTAAAAAGGTTTATGAAAGGAGAGAAAATATTAGAGGTTTTGAATTTGAATTTGAACCTAAGAGATTAAGACATTTTAAAGCTAGATTTAAGAGGCTGGAGTAAAATGCTAATAGATGGTGCTTTGGAAGACTTGACATGGAACCCACTTGTGCCTAGCAATGTGACTCATATACAGGAAGATAGAAGTCAAGGGATTGATAATGGAGATTATATTTTCATGCCACAACATGGATTATATGTTGCCAAAGAAAAAGCTCATTTTAATAAAAATTGGTATGAATCACATAAAGCTTTGCATCAAGAAAGTGCAAGAATGCTAACTTTAAGAGAATTTGCAGATTTTCTTATTTTATTAAAAAAGGGCAATGATGAATTTAGAGGAATTTACGATCATATTACTAAAGCAGGAGAGCCTTGGAGAGCTGAATGGTTAGATGCTGATTTTAAAGTTGTAATTAATACGTTACATATTAATTATAATCATAGAATTGTAAATGGCAACTTACAACCACAAAACTCAGAACCTTTAACATCTTATTTAAGTACAAATGAAACTCTGGGAATTTCATTGGATGACTGGCTATCAAATCCAACATTACAAGGTTTGCCAAGAGTAGATATTAAAGAGGGTAATCTGAATTATTGGTATCCAAGATTTAATAATAATTCTGTCGCGAGGTTCGATGTGCACTCTAATGGGGCTGATCTGAATTACTGTGGGAATCCCAGTTACGCGTATTTCACGCTTGGAGTACGTGCAGCAAAGATTAGGGTGTAAAAATGACACATGAAATAAAACCATTAATTCCAGTACCAAAATTAAGTGATGAGAGAATGAAAGAGTTATATGAAAAATTAATGAAGCAACCAAATAAACCAATTCCAGGAAACATTAGAAACCTAGAAGATTATATCTTCATGCCACAACATGGGTTATATGTTGCCAAAGAAAGGTCTCATTTTAATGAAAATTGGTATGATGCACATAAGGCCTTACATCAAGAAAGAGCAAGAATGCTAACTTTAAGAGAATTCGCAGATTTCCTTATTTTATTAAGAAATGGAAATGATGAATTCCAGAAAATCTATAAGGATATTACTGAAGTAAGAAAACCATGGAGGGCAGAATGGTTAGATGCTGATTTTAAAGTTGTAATTAATACGTTACATATTAACTACAATCATAGAATTGTAAATGGCAACTTACAACCACAAAACTCAGAACCTTTAACATCTTA
>JACPNI010000015.1 GCA_016185555.1 Candidatus Woesearchaeota archaeon
GGAATATAAAAGAACGAGTTGATTATACCAAAGAATCCGTCTCTTCTGAAGTTTGTTTTTTAGTTACCTTCTTTTTCTTTTCAGTCTTTTCTGCAAGATTTTTTACTTTAATCATATTTTCAGGACTAACAGTTATACTATCTACGCCTGTTTTTATTAGAAATTCAACCATTTCTGGATTATTTTTAATTACTCTAAAGTGTTAACAATAGAAAGGTTTATATTACTGTAAATCACTGGTTTTGGTATGGTAATTAAAGGTATCACTGAAGAGGATTTGGTGAAGTTAGGTAGTTTAGAAGAGCCAGTAAGTGGGTTTAATTCAGATATTAAAGCTATCTCGCAGAACCTTGAGGCAAAACTATCAGAACTTTCTAATGGTTTAATAACTTCCTTAGATAATGAAAACATTCTAAGAGTTATATATCCAATTCTTTTGAGGGATAATACTGGGGGTTTTGGTTATGTTTCTTCTTCTTTTGGGTTTAGTAGAGATTTTGAGTTATTATGGACGGCAATTATTGCAAAGGCTTTTTATGATAGAAATTATATCCCTTTAGTTATCCCAATAGATAAATTCTATTCATATCGTCCTGTTACTTTGTCTTTTGTTTATAAAACAGAGATCTTTTCCGAACACCAAGCTTCACATAAATCTGAAAAACCATACGCATTAATTATTGCAGGTTTCACAGAATCAGAAACTTTTACATATAGGACCTTATCCGACATACCACGTCAAGGGGAGATATTTAGAGATCCAGAGGACATTGAAATAAAAGTTGATAGGTTTGCACGAAATAAACTACACATGTTATTTTCCGATAATGGGAGTTTAGAAAAAGTTTTGCAGGAAACAGTTATTGGTGACCTCAATGATTATAAGTTATTACTTTGTACAGGTTTGTTACTTCAAGATTGTCAAACGTGGCAGAATTTATGGTACCAACCAAAAAAAGGGGAAGGTGTACCTCTTTTTATTGTTGCGCCAAGTGAATTTCATGAGGCAATGAATCGTTTAAATGAATGTTGGGGTCACGGTGCTAGAGATTATCATTATAGGGCAAGTTGTGCTTTAGGCGCAAGTGATTATCCTCCATTTAGTATAGTTAACAGTAAGCTTAAGACATATGATGATTGTATTAAAGAGAGTCTCTCAGATGATTATAAATATAATACAGGACTTAATAGAGAAAAGTTTAGGAAGAGGATAGGTTATATTTTAGAGGCTATAGCTTAAAATCTTTCCTTGCGGCACTTAACAATAATTTCTTTTCAATCTTCGCAGCGAGTACTCTTATTTTATTGATGGAGTCAGGATTAACCGCGATGCTGTCTATTCCGGCTTTAATTAGAAATTCAGCCATCTCCGGCCTTGAACCTGCCTGGCCACATAAGCTTGTTTCTGTATCGTAATCCTTACAAACATCAATCACATACTTTATTTGCCTTAAAACAGCAGGATGCATTTCATCATACAATTTTTGTACTTTCTCATTGTTCCTGTCAACCGCAAGTGTAAATTGAGTTAGATCATTTGTGCCAAAACTAACAAAATCAATTCCCTCACCACATAATTCTTTTATTATTTGCACAGAAGCGGGGGTTTCAATCATCACCCCAAAATCAAGATTATCCTGTGGTTCAAGACCAACCTCTTTGAGCATGGTTTTTGCTCTTTTAACTTGGCTAACATCTGTAACCATCGGCAGCATAATCCCAACATTGGTAAACCCATTATCATGAAGCTTCCTTATCGCTGCAAATTCTGCTCTTAACAATTCTTCCTGATCCAAGCTTCTCCTAATCCCATGCCATCCGAGCATTGGGTTGTCCTCTGCTGGTTCAAGATTTCCACCCTCAAGATGACTATATTCATCAGTTCTTAAGTCCGTAGTTCTATACCATACAGGTTTAGTGCCAAATGCAGCAGCTATTCTTTTAACATTCGTGAATATTATATCAATTAATTCTTCTTTCCTTCCATTTGAAATAAGATAAGCAGGGTGCACTCCGCTTTTGGCTATTATAAATTCGCTTCTTAATAACCCAACACCATCACAATATGGTGCTGTTCTTTCTGCATTATCAGGCAGGTCTAGAATGACTTTAATCTCTGTGACAGTTTCAATATTCGGAATTTCAGACTTTTCTATCTGAGTTTGTTCTTCAGCTGTTTCTTTGCTTTCTATGTTTCTTAGACCACTATATGATTTTCTTTAAGAATCTGAGTTGCTCTTTCAGTTCCTACTATACATGGGATGTTCATTTCGCGACTAACTATTGCGGCGTGAGATGTCACCCCACCAGCATCAGTTACTATTGCTGCAGCCCTTTGCATAGCAACAACCATATCCGGATTTGTCATTCTTGTAACAAGCACATTGCCTTTCAAAACCTTGCTAAGACCGGAAACATCATGGACAATTTTGACAATACCCGAAGCAATGCCTGGAGAAGCGCTTAATCCTGTAACAAGTATATTAGCTATATTATCATGCTCAATTTTGATTGGCTCTTCTAATTCACTTTTTTCTTGTTCAATATTTGTCTCTTCTTTTTTCGGTTCATGTAACGTTGTTACAGGTCTTGTTTGAACAACATATAGATTATTTCCTTCTATTGCAAATTCAATGTCCTGTGGTTTTTCATAATGTTCTTCCAATTCAACTGCAATTTCAGATAATTTTCTTATTTCAAAATCACTTAATGCCGGCTGTTCTTGTTTGTCTAATAAAACATCTTTTCTTATAGTCCTGCCATAGGCAAAATCTGTTGTATACATCCACTCTTTTTTAGAAATATTTCTTGATGTAACCCTTAGGTTTTCTTTATTAATTACATATTTATCTGGATTTATGGCACCAGATACTATTGCCTCGCCCAATCCATAAATAGCCTCTATAATAATCTCGGATTTATTATTTGTAACAGGGTTAACTGTAAATATAACCCCGGATTTTTGTGAGTTAATTTGCTTTTCAATAACAACAGCGATAAGAACTTTTTCATGGGGAAAATTATTCTTTACCCTGTAATAAATTGCCCTTGCGGTATATAATGATGCCCAGCAATCTTGTATAGCTTCAATTAAATTGTTGTTGCCCTTGATATTAAGAAAGGTTGCCTGTTGCCCTGCAAAGGAAGCAGAGGGCAAATCTTCAGCAGATGCACTACTTCTTACGGCAACATAAGGCAAATCTCTCCCGATTTTAATCAAATCTAGTGCAGGCTTGGCTATTTTAAGTACATCGACATTAACACTAAATCTCTCATAATTTTCAAGAATTTCTTTCTTAAGCTGACTAGACATTGGTTCTTCTTTAATCATGCCCTGTATTTTTGTAGCTGCACCCTGTAAGGCATCGTTATCATCAACATCAGTATCTCTCAAGATAGAAAAAATTTCAATGCCCAGACCAGTTTCGTCAAGATAATTTTTAAAAGCCTCGGTTGTAACGACAAATCCTGGTGGAACTGGGAACTTATTATTTGCCATCTCCCCTAAATTCGCGGCTTTTCCGCCAACTAGGGGAACATCTTCTTTGTGTATATCTTTGAACCATAAAATATTTGGCATATCTTCCTCTTTTTAATTTATCTTAGCCTTGGAATCTATATAAAGTTTTTGAAACACCCTAAAAGAAAAGTTTTATTAAGTTTGGTAAGCCATAATACTCTAATATGCCTCCTCCTGAACCAGAAACGATCTTTAAAAACAGAATTGTGCAAAAAGGCTTGTTTAATCTTAAAGTCCTAAATAAAAATATAACTGAATGGTTCTCAAACAAAAAATATTCTTTCCAAGAAAAGACAAATAGCAGTAAGGCTAAGGATAGGGGGCATGAAGTCCGGATTGATTTTTCTGCTGAAAAGAAAGTTGATAATTACGCGAAATATATAATCAATATAGAAATACTTGCAACAGAGCTGGAGAAAGTGAGGTTGGAAGATAAGAGCTTAGATAAAGGGAATGTAGAGATAAGACTAAATGCAAACCTGCAATTGGATTATAAAAACAGGTTTGGTGACAAGCCTTTTCATAGATTCTTGAGGGGGTTATACCATAGATATTTCAAAGGCGAAATAAAGCACTATGAAGACCAAAGTGAAGAAGAGGGAAAGGACTTGTTTGATACAATAAAGGAGTCTCTTAACCTACTAACATGATGGAAAGAATTTATGTAACCCCTGCAGAAGGCATTAAAGTAAAACATGCTGGGGTTTTGGATCTTGATGAGTTTATAAGATGGCTTAAAAGGTGGCTGGATTTTAATAGCTATAAGCAGGACGAAGATTTTTATGAAGAAAAAAATACAGCAAGGGGCAAAATAATAGAGTTTAGATGGACAAATAACAAAAAGAAGGAAACTTATTTTATTTATATAATAGAGATTTATTTTAATTTTATTGGCATTGTTGATGTTGAAGTTCCCATAGAAGGTAAAAAAATAAAGATGCAAAAAGGCGAGTTTGAGATAAAATTAGTTTCCTATATTAATAAAGGTGCGGAAGCACCAACCTTCTGGAGAGCAATATATGAAAGATTTTTAAAAAAGGAAAATATTGATTTATATGCAAGTGAGCTTTACTCAAAAGTCTATAGTTTACAGGAGGAAATTAAAGACAAGTTTAACCAGTATGTTTGAATAAAATGCCAGACACCGATATTGTTGCAACAGATTTGAAAGTATCTTTAGAAGGAATTTTTAATCTAGCAGATTTGTATCACCTAATAAAGGACTGGCTTGAATTTAACGGTTATAATTTTTTTGAAAAAGAGTATATTGATACGCTAGCAGAATCAGGCAAGACGATGTCAGTAACTCTGGTTGGAGATAGAAAAGTAAATGACTATGCAAAGATGAATATTCAAGTTAAAATAAAAGTAGAAAACGCCAAGGAAGTTGAGTTTAAGAAAGGTACAGGCCTAAAAGGAAAGATAACTATCGGATTTGAGTCTTTTGTTGAAAGGGACTATGAAAAAGAGTGGGAAAAGAATTTCCTGTTAAGGTTCATAAGGGCGGTTTATGATAAATTTATTATAAAAGAGAAGCTTGATGAATACCATAATGAGCTTGATGATGAAACACAAGGCCTGTATCATAAAGTAAAAGCTTTTCTAAATATGGCGCAGTTTAAGGTTTAAATGAACAAACTCGGGTTCTTGATAGTTTCAATATTAATAATAATCTCTGACCAAATTAGTAAATTTTACTTTACAAATAAGAATGTTATTATAACAAAATTTCTATCATTCAGATATGCTGAAAACACCGGTGCTGCATTTAGCATACTCCAAAATCAAAGGTTATTTCTTATTTTAATCTCCATAATTGTCTTTTTTGTATTCTTATATTATTTTAAAAAAACTGACAAATTGGTATTAACTGGTATTTCTTTTTTGTTTGGTGGGATTGTTGGAAACTTGATTGACAGGCTTTATTTTGGTTATGTAAGAGATTTCATTGATTTTAAGATATGGCCGGTATTCAATGTTGCAGATTCCTTCAACACTTTAGGGGTAATCCTAATAGTTTATTATCTGATTTATTTAGAAAAAAATTAACTTAGTTCTAATGTAAGCTCACCAATCTTACAGCTGCAGTTTTTACAATGGTAGTCCAATCCATTCCTGCCTGTTAAAGGGCGTAAGGAATCTATTGTTTCTTCTATTTCTATTCTTGGTGGACCGGTAATTATTTTATTGCAATATTGGCATTCATAGGCAATATGCACTGTTGGCTGATGAGGCGCTTTAAGAGGCCTTATGTATCTTTTAAAACAATTAATGTATGCAAAAATTTCACCAAACTCATCATCTGCCGGAAATTTATTCCTTAATTCTTCAAAATTATTTAAAACCAATCCGCTTAGCTCTTTATCGAGTTTCCTCCAGAGAGTTAGCTCTAGTTTTTTGAAAGTTTCTGCATTTGAAAGATTTGATAATATTCTCACGCTAGATACCACCCTGATAAGATTTATAAACTTTTTCTCTAACCTTCTGACCATGGCGAAAGAAATTGTTATCATAAGCCTTGGGGGTTCATTGGTTGTTCCTGATAAGATAAACATTGAATTTTTAAAGGAATTTAGAAAATTGATCCTGAGCAAAATTAAAGATAAAAGGTTCATTATTATCATTGGCGGTGGGAAGATATGCCGGGAATATCAAAATGCAGCTTCATCAGTTGTTGATATAGCCGATGAGGATTTAGACTGGTTAGGTATTCATGCAACAAGGTTAAACGCACATTTACTAAGAACTATTTTTAGAGAACATGCACATCCAAAAGTTATAAAAGATCCAACCTAAGCAATAGATTTTAAAGAAAGCATATTAATTGCAGCAGGATGGAAACCTGGATGGAGTACTGATTATGATGCAGTTTTATTAGCCAAGAATTTTGGTGTTAAGAAAATACTCAATCTAACAAATGTTGACTATGCATATGATAAGGATCCGAATAAGTTTAAGAATGCAAAACTAATTAAAGAAATTTCATGGAAAGAATTTTCAAAGATTATTGGTGATGGATGGGATCCGGGGAAGAATCTTCCATTTGATCCAGTAGCGACAAAGGAGGCAATGAGATTAGGGCTTAAAGTTATAATAACCAATGGTGGGGAGATAAATAACCTTAATAACATTATTGAAGACAAGGAATTTAAAGGGACTATAATTAGTTAGTTTATGCAAAATTTAGTAAAAAATGTTTATTTTAAACTTCTAAAAGAATTTGGCGACCTAAATTGGTGGCCGGTCATTTCCAATAATCATAAGCTGGAAATATGTTTGGGGGCCATTTTAACCCAGTCAACAAATTGGAGGAACGTTGAAAAATCAATTTTAAAGCTTAATGATAATAACCTAATAGATGCTAAAAAATTAAAAAATATTAAAGTAGAAGAATTAGCACAATTAATAAAATCCAGTGGTTATTATAATCAAAAAGCAAAGAAGATTAAAAACTTTATAGGAGTTTTATTTGAAGAGTTTAATGGGGATTTGGATTATTTGTTTAGCTTAAGGATTAAGGAATTAAGAAATAAGTTATTATGTATAAATGGAATAGGTAAAGAAACAGCAGACTCTATTATTTTATATGCAGCAAATAAACCAATGTTTGTTATTGATTTATACACAAAAAGAATTTTTTCAAGATTAGGACATGAAGAAGGAGATTATGACAAATTGCAGTTATCCTTTATGAAAAATTTACCATTTGATGTAGAATTATTTAACCAATATCATGCTTTATTAGTTGAATTGGGGAAAAGGTATTGCAAGAAAGATCCAGAATGCAGTAATTGCCCGCTACTCAACTTCTGCAGAACTGGTAAGGGTCTTAATCCTTCTGTCTTTTGATATGTAATTAAAAATTGCCCCTTCTTTATACCGGCCACAGCCAAAAAAATCATTATTGCTTTTTATTATAACAAAACCTTCAAAGTCTGCTTCTCCATAAACCAAATCCTTGCCTGTTACCCAGTCATTTAATTCCTCTTCATTTACGCTAATAATATTCTTTGTAGCAAATTTACCAATGATCTGTGATCCTTCTATGCTCAGTCTAACAAAACCTTTCCTGTACTCTGCAAAATATAACCCAATAGAGTTTATTTTCAGCCCTTCTAAGTCTATTTTAGAGAAATCCCTGTTTACTAAATAAATCTTATTTTCTTTATTAATTAAAAACCCATAATCAAGCCTAAGGTTTTTTATACCATAATGTTCTTCTAGTGTTCTAGTAATTGATCTTATTTCTTTTGAATTGAGTATTTTATATTGGTGCATAATAGAATCTGTTTATTGTTATTATTTAAGTATATCTCCCTTCATCAACTTCACTTAAGAATTCAAAGGGATTAAAAGTATTTTTCTTATTTAGTTCATTTATCATTAAGCCATATCCAATAAGCTTATTTTCTAGGTCCTTTGTTAATTTGCCTTCTCTTTTAGCTTGAATCACATCACTCATTACTTCAACAAGCATAGAATTAGGACTTCCATTAAATTCAGTTAGTTTAATCTCTTGTGGGATCCACAGTCTCTCCATTAGGTCCAGATCTTCTCTTTCCTTTGGGTTGTCAACGCATTCA
>JACPNI010000024.1 GCA_016185555.1 Candidatus Woesearchaeota archaeon
CCCTTAGGGCTAGGGTCCTTATCTCAGTACCCTTCTCGGGGCTAGGACTCTCATCCCCCCTACTGATCATAGGTTTGGTGAGCCGTTACCTCACCAACAGCCTAATCAGCCGCCGACTCATCTTATGGCCTTGCGTTTCAGAGAAAGTGCATTCCAGCCTCAATCTCCTATCCGGGTTTAGCCTCAGTTTCCCAAGGTTATCCCAGACTGTAAGGTAGATTATCGACGTGTTACTGAGCCTGACGCCAGTGTCTCTTACGAGACCCTATGACTTGCATGGTTTGATCGAATCCCAATAGCAGCAATCTCCCGCAGGATCAACGGGAACTATTTGACCGCAATTATTTTGAGACTAAAACTCGTATGGTTCTCTCTACCAATTGCTTTTACTCATACATCATACTTAATTCATTTGATTAAGCATTCACTTTTATTATATGTCGGATTTCCTCCAACATATTGATCTCCTTTAAAAAGGAAAATAAGAAATGATAGATATGAAAAGATAACATCAAAAAGATATTTTATCTTTTCTCATAGCAATGTAATTTAGGCCTATAGCTTGTTTATAAAGGTTTCTAAATCTTTATAATTTTAAATGTTCTTGCAAAATATTTAAAAAACTGTTAATCAAATCTTGTGCAAATGAAAAAGGAGGTTATATTGATTGTAGTAGTTTTTATTATTGGATTCTCTTCTAGTTTTGTTTTTATTTATCTTAATGCATATATTAAATATTCTGGCAAGGAAGCACCTAGTTCTATTACCGGGTTTGCTTCTTTTTTAAGTGATAAAAGTACACCAAGTGATAGGATTAAAGAGTCTCAGATCAATGTTTATGATAATAGGGTTGTAATTGTTCTAGATAATGCAACAATGTCTTCTTATGCAGATACACGATCTATGGAGCCATTAATAAATTCCTATTCAAATGGCATAGAAACAATTCCAAAATCAGAAAATGATCTTAAAGTCGGTGATATTGTTGTTTATGAAAATGAACAAGGGCTTATTGTGCATAGGGTTATTTATATTGGTGAAGACAGGCAGGGGAAATATTTTTTAGTTAAAGGGGATAATAATAAATTTCCTGACGAATATAAGATAAGATTTGCAGAAATCAAATATGTGCTTATTGGGATATTATACTGAACACAAATCTATTTATATCAAAAAACCACCTGTTGTTTTATGCATGAGCTCAGAACTGTAAGCCCTATAGATGGAAGATATTTTCATATAACAAAGGAGCTTGCAGAAATTTTTAGTGAGGGTGGGTTGATTAAGTATAGGCTGTTTGTCGAACTTGAATACTTTATAGCTCTTTCTGAAAATCAAAATGTCCAAATTAGAAAATTTTCTGATGAAGAGAAAAAGATTATTAGAGGATTATGCAACCTTTCAGTTGAGAATTTTAAAACTATTAAGAATATTGAGAAAAGAACAGACCATGATGTTAAAGCTATAGAGTATTTTATAAGAGAAAAATTAAAAGATACTTCTTTAAAAGATTCTCTTGAGTGGGTACATTTTGCATTAACATCCGAGGATACAAATAATTTAGCTTACGGCTTGATGCTGAGTGATGGGTTGGCTGAAATAATAGTTCCAAAGCTAGAAGAGGTTTTTAGCCTTATAGAAAAGTTTTCACAAGATTACAAAGAAGTTCCAATGCTTGCAAGAACACACGGACAACCAGCTTCTCCTACAACTTTCGGGAAAGAATTTAAGGTCTTTTCATCACGTTTAGGAAATCAGGTTAATAAACTGAAAAATTTTGAAATATCTGTAAAACTGAATGGTGCAACTGGAAATTATAATGCGCATTATGTTGCTTACCCAAATATTGATTGGCTAGGTTTCACTAATAAATTTGTTGAGAAATTGAACGAAAATAGGAATATAAGGCTAAAACCCAACTTGATTACAACCCAAATAGAGCCTGGGGATAGCTATGCTGAGCTCTTTGACATTTTAAGAAGGTTAAACATAATTTTAATTGATTTTAACCAGGATATCTGGCGTTATATAAGCGATGGGTGGATAAGATTAAGAGCAAAAGAATCTGAAGTTGGATCTTCCACAATGCCGCATAAGATTAATCCGATAGATTTTGAGAACAGCGAAGGCAATCTTGGTTTGGCAAATGCTTTATTTACATATTTTTCAACAAAACTGCCTGTATCAAGACTCCAGAGGGATCTTTCAGATTCTACTGTTAGAAGAAACTTTGGGGTGGCCCTATCTTATAGTTTAATAGCATATGAATCAATATTAAAAGGACTGGGCAAAATAGATTTAGATTCTGATAAAGTAATATTGGAATTGGAGAATCACCCGGAAGTCATTTCTGAGGCGATACAAATAATACTAAGGCGCGAAGGGTTTAATAATCCTTATGAAAAATTAAAAGAAATAACTCGTGGAAGAAAACTTAAATTAGAGGATTTTACACTTTTTATTAATAGCTTGGATGTTCCTGATAGAATTAAAGAGGAATTGAAATCAATAAAACCAAGTAACTATCTCGGTATTGCTAAAATTTTAGTAGATATATAAATGCCAGGCCGGTAAAACACCCTATGCTTATGAACGGCATTGCAGGATAAAATTTCTTTTTTTTGGCAAGATAAAACAATACAAACAAGCTTAGACTGGTGAATAATGGAACAATAAACGCTATGTTTCCAAGCTTGTTAAGTACAACCCCGCTGAAAAGAAGGGGGAACCCAATATCGCCGCCGCCCAACATTGCTGTTTCTTTGCCATATGGGATAAATAGTCCGGCAAAGGTTTTTACTTTTGACTGGAATTTTGCAAGCTGGATCATATGCTTTGTTCTCCATACTGCTATGTAATCATATATGGATATTAAGATAAGCAGCACTATTGCTGAGAATAAATTAACTAATGGCACAAATAATGCAGCCAGTGCACCATAAATAAAAAGTTCTGTAAGGTTATGCACTATTACATTGTTCTTAAATACCTTATAAAATCCAAGTATTATTGCTATTAAAAAAGCCAGTGTTTGGTTTATAAAAGAAGCAAGTGATATGGATAATGTGAAGATTACACTTATCAAGAACCAAATCTGCCATAACAATATAGCATTAAGCCTGATGAGAATTAAGGCTAAAATTGTTGCCAGGAGTATAAAAGAAAATATTGGGATATAGGAAGTTGAAGGTTCAAGCTTAGGTCTTTCTATGTTATAAGGAAGTTCTTTCTTGAGATAGTTTTTTGTAACAAAAAGACCAATGTATTGTGCAGTTAAAAATAGAAGAACAATCAGCAAAGTAATGCTTAGTTTATGCTTCATTAATTATATCTATGTTAATCTGGGTTTATATTTATTTTCATGTATAAACGACTTCTAAGTTATGATTGGTGTTACTTATTTCTTCTTTCCACAACTGGAGGAAGTTCCTATTTCTTTTTACAATAACTCCTTTTAAACTGCCGATTGTTTTTTTAATGCCGTTAATATCCCAGCCGGCATATAAAGCTCTATTTTCAAGTTCTTCTTTTTTATAACCGAGTTCAGCTTCTCTTTTGAAGTAGCATTTAAGCTCTTCTATGTTATTGCATTTTTTCTTTGCAAATATCTTATCGATTATTTTCTTTCTTCTTTCTTCCAGGTTATCGAGTACTTTATTATACTCTTCCAATAGTAATCTAATGTTTGTCACATAGATCCCATGCAGTGCAAGTGATTCAATTATTTCATAAAAGTCTAAGGGTCTGGTTATATCTATGTAAAGCCCTAGGTATTCTAGAGCAATAGCTAATTCTTCTCTGGTACTAAATCTACTTTTATCTACTAGCACAACCAATTTCTTCACCCCCTAAGTAAATTATATGTTTTAAAAAAATTGAAAATAAAAAAATAATATTAAAAGTAAATGGTAGATAAAGTATGCACTTTTTTGTACTATATCTATCCTATTTAATAGTATGAATTAATTATATAAAGATTTTCTTGATGTTACTATTTAATTGTTACATAAGTTCACTAAAGAATCATGGCTTTTTCTTATGTTTTGAATCTTTCATGAATGCTTGTGGATTGATTTTTAATGCAATTCTTAGGGAAAAATCTCAAAGTTTGAGTTTTGAGGATCTTTTAGAGGTAAAAATAGTATCTTAAGAGTAGTAAATAACCAAAAGGTTTATAAAGATAAAGAAAACAAAATTTGATATGGGATTATATAATGCACTTCAATTAAGAAAAGATCTTCCTTTTAGTTTTGAGGATGATGGTTATGAATTAACTCCGGAAATGAGAACAAAATATTCAAAATCAATTATTGGAGTTAAAAATGGCCAAATGAGAAGAATAGATGAATGCTTCTGTAAAAATGGAAGTATTTTTGATGTTACAGGTACAAAACTTACTTGGGGTAATATTGCACCAAAAGATGTAACTCAAATGCTGGGAGTTTATTATATCCTTTCTGAATATAAGTCTTTTTGGAAACTTGATGAAGAAGCTGTTAAAGGTTGGAATTCTAGAAGTGAAGATCCCAATTCAAGGTCTCCGTTCAGGGATTTATTACCAAATTTTGAACCAGTTGTTTTTGATCCAAAATATGTAAAAAGAAATGCTATCGCAAGAATTGTTGATGGAGAGATACAAACAAGTGAAGAATTGATTTCTGCACACTATCAATAAGGCGCTAACCTCTTTTATTATTCCTGCAAATATTTTTTGGATATTGTTTAGCCCAGACCTTAAATTGCAACTAACATAGTTTAAAAACTGCAGAATATAAAAGTTTAAAAAAGACCAGTGCCTGTTAAAAGATATGAAAGAGAGACTAGAAAAAGAACTTGCAGATCTTCCTGATAATTTTATTATACTGACATTACTGCCACCAAATAAATATAGCGATGTAAATCTGCATTTTCTTGATTTATTTATTAATAAGAACAATCATAGGGGCACATATATAACTGTAAACAGGCCTTATAAAAGTCTTGTTAGCATGCTTAATAAAAGCAAAATAGACCACAACAGGCTTTTTTTTATAGATTGTATAACTGGGGAGGTGAGTGGGGAGGAGAAAGCAGCTAATTGTGTTTTCTTGGACAGCCCTTCTTCTTTGACAGATCTGGAAATTGCAATAGATGAGGTATTAAAAAGAAAAGAGCATAATTTTATCTTGCTTGATTCTTTGGATACACTTTCTTTTTATAATGATATAAACTCCGTGGTTAAGTTTGCCCATATTCTGACAAGCAAGATTAGGCTGAACAATATTAATGGCGTTATGATTACCCTTCATGAAGATACAGACAAGAGATTGATTAATGAGCTTGCAAGATTCTGTGATAAGGTCATAGATTTAACCAAATAACTGGTGGTTATTCATTCAAAAATCCCATTAGGAAGTTTATATCCTGTAGTTTCTTCAAGAGTAAGAAATACATCAGAGATTTTTACACTATCTGAAAAGTTTTTTCTAAATTCATTAATAAAATCTCTCAGTTCATTAGAATCTTTAACTATTACACCAATATCATAATCCCATATGCCACCAAGATACTTATAATAGAAAATTATCCTCTCATGGTTTTTAAAATAATTTATCAGCCTTCTATCTACTTCTTCCCCAAATTTGGTAAGTTTTAGCTGTACACCATACCATTCATATCCTAGTTTTTTCCAATCAAGTGAGATAGTATAACTTGATATTATCCCGCTTTTTTTAAGATTTTTAATTCTATTAGTTATGCCATTTGGTGTTAAATTAACTATTTTTGAAATTTCAACATAGTTTGCTCTAGAATTTTTATTTAATAAAGAAAGAATTTTTATATCTTTTTTATCTAATTTTACTTCATTATGTATTGATTTGTTTACATTGGCTTCTTTAACTAACCCTAGAAATTTAAGCCCAAAATAATCCCCTTCCTGGAATCTTAATAGAACATAATCATCAATAAATCTACTAAATTTATCTAGGAAGTCCTTTACAATTTTTTCTATTTCAGTTCTTTCTGGCGCTATTACATCAAATGTAAGACTCCATTTTCCTGCAGAAGTTCCTATCCATCCCATATACTTGCTATTCTTCAAATAGTTGAGGATCTTTTCTTCAGTATCATCTTTTAGATTTATTAATTCAAGGAAAACCACATAATGGGAAAGATTAAGATTTTTTTCATTAATTATGGTGTTGAATTCCTTAATTAAGCCACTTCTTATCAAGCGATTTATTCTATAGTTTACATTTTCTCTTCTAAGTCTGATCTTTTTTCCTATAGAGCTTATTTGTTCTCTAGAGTTATTAAGCAGAATTTCGAGAATTCTCTTATCATATAGGTCTAATTCCATATTTTTACATAAACTAACTATAAGTATATAAATATTTCTTTTTTATTAAATTTTAGTATATAACATTTTATATATAACAAGTTACTATTTTAATATATTAATTATGGAGGAATAATAATGCCAATATGCGGATTTAATCAAAAAATGCTTGAAGGCTTAGTCACCTTTCATGAAGGATTAGTAGAACATGGATTGATAGATCGAGCTAAAAAGAAAGGTCAATC
>JACPNI010000025.1 GCA_016185555.1 Candidatus Woesearchaeota archaeon
CTCATCTATATCAGTTGGTTTTTTTGTAGAGCCAGCAAAACTGCCCAGCTTCTTTTCAGCACCACCAAATCCAAACTCAAATGTTTTGGATTTCTTTTTCCCAATTTTCCTGTAATAATAAATTAAGAAAACAACTATGGCCAGCACAATGATTATTAATACCCACCATACTAAAGAGCTCTTCTTTTTCTCACAATCTTGTGGGCATGAAGAAGAATCCTCTGATGCATCGCATGTGCCATCACCACATTTGACCTCGGCCTCTTCTTCAGTTTTAGAGGGACAATCATCTGGGCAAGTAGTTCTCGTTTCTCCATCCACTGCATCACATACCCCATCAAAGTTGCAAGGTCCTGCAGATTCTTTACAATCACTTGGACATTGTTTTGAATCCTCACCAATGTCGCTATCGCATACTCCATCAAAGTTGCATACACATTTCTTTGAACAGCTTCCACCACAATCTACTCCTTCTTCATCGCCATTCTTTATTCCATCACTGCAGCTTTGTACATTCTCCAAACTAATGCTAGTATCACTAAATGCCGAATAAAGTATCATTGCAGTATCCTGGACATTCCCCCAGGATCCATCACTTTGTTGTTTTTTTATTAAGTAAGCTGTTGCATTATCAATTTTATTCGTTTCACCAGAAGATTTTTTTAATGCCAATACTGCAAGTGCTGTATTAAAATTATTATTATCCCACGACCCATCATTCCTTTGCCTTCTTGTAAGTTCACTTATATATTGACTATCGCCGGTTATTAGGTACAACAAAGCATTATGAACAGTATTGCTTGCATCATAATTTTGCTTCAGATAAAAAAATGTATCAGCATCGGCCTGCAGCTCTTTGGATGCCCAATTAGCATATAATGAAGAGTCATAGTTACATGCGCCGCGATAAGCAATACCAAAACAGCCATTCTTAACAATTAGCGGTAAGCAATACCAAAACAGCCATTCTTAACTATTATACTTGCCTGCGGCGAATGCTCATCCTGCACAAGGTAATAATTATTTGAAGTCGTATAAATTAACGAGATTATCGTGCTTGGGCTTAAGGCTCTACAATCAACATTTATATTAAGTGAGGGATTATTTGCAATCAGATTTGGTTCCAGACATGCATTAAGATCCAGCCAGTTATTTCCACCACAAGAAGGGAATCTGCTATTATTAACCTGAACTGATATATTTGCTCTTTGGTCATTATTCTTGGTATATTCCAGCCTGCACTGTCCATTAGCAGAAGAAGAAATCTGCAGCCACCAAGAGTCTGTCAGGGCTGGACTTTGTGCTTTTCCTAGCCAATCAGGTATTTTGCTTGTATCCTGCTCAAACTTCTTAAGTGCCAAAGCCGCAAGTGATGTATCTTTAGTCCTGCAATTGTTTTTCGGGAAGCATCCTTGGCTACTTTGTTGTGTCTTAAGCCAGTCTATTGCTTTCTCTGCTTCAGTTCTCGATCCTAAACTGCTCATTGCAAGTACGCTTAAAGAAGTGTCAAAAACATTGCCATTAAAACCCCCATCTGTGCCCTGTTTTTTAAGCAACCACTTCAACCCCTTTTCAGCAGAATCAGCCGGTTTTGTTTCTGCAAATACAAAAGGAACTATCAGAAATATTAAAACAAACATAAGTAGAATTTTCTTATTCATGATCGCCTCTTTAAATGCATAAAGAAATATAGGATGGATTATTTAAAAAGTTTTTCTTTGCTATTTAGACCACTTCAAGAATATAGAATTTTTATTAGGCATAATAAACTATATATATTAGTTTCAATGATTTAGGATTGATGAGCAAAGTTAGTCCTGCAGAAGCTAAAAGGTACAAGGAAATTTTTGATACTATACGGAAAGAGATTGCTAATGTTGTAGTTGGTCAGCAAAATATAATCACCGGATTGATACGCGCTCTTATAGCAAATGGCCATGTTATAGTAGAGGGTGTTCCTGGGATAGCAAAGACATTAGTTGTAAGAGCATTAGCAGAAGCTACTGGCCTAAAATTTCAAAGGATACAATTCACAATTGATTTATTGCCCAGCGATATAGTAGGCATAACAACCTACTCAAGAGGAAAAGGATTCATAACAATAAAGGGGCCCATATTTACTAATTTCTTGATGGCTGATGAAATCAACAGAGCAAGCCCAAAAACGCAATCTGCTTTATTAGAAGCAATGCAGGAAAAGCAAGTTACAATAAGTAAGGTAACGTATCATTTAGACCTGCCTTTCTTGGTGATGGCAACAACGAATCCAATAGAAAGTGCTGGTGTTTACAATCTTCCTGAAGCACAGATTGATAGATTCTTGTTTAAGTTAATTATGGATTTCCCAAAACCACAAGAAGAGCAAGAAATACTAAGTACAAATATTACTTTAAGAAGATTTGAAGACTTTCAAGTAAAACCTCTGCTTAGCCCCGATAAGATAATTAAAATTCAGGAGGTTGCAAAAAGGGTTTATATCAGTAAGGAAATTGAGGACTATATAGTAAGACTGGTTACAGCAACAAGACCCCCGCACAATAAAAAATTCAAATTAGGCAAATACGTTGACTATGGGGCATCACCAAGGGCATCAATAGGCCTTTTTATTGCTGCAAAGGCAGATGCGCTAATTGATGGCAACCATTATGTAACCCCACAAAATGTCAAAAATATAGCCCATGATGTAATGCGACACAGGATATTACTAAATTATGAGGGTCAAGCAGAAGGAATTAAAACTGATGCTATAATAAATGAGCTTTTAGATAGTGTGCCAATACCATAAAATTATATATTTGTTTTCTATATCATTAAAAGGTGAAAAGTGGCTAAAGTTCATAATAAAAAAAAGTTACATGTTGATTTAACGCCTGCAATAAAAAAGCTCGAAATTACAATAAAGGGATTAATAAATACAAGAATTCTTGGCGGGTATAGAAGCGCTTTCAGAGGAAGGGGATTAGAATTTGCCGGTTACAGGGAATATGCTCCTGATGAAGATTCTTCACTTATAGACTGGAAAGCAAGCTCCAAGTCAAACTCCCTTCTTGTAAAAGAATATGAGGAAGAAAGAAGCCTTGAGGTTTTTTTTATAATTGATGTTGGCAGCAGCATGGTTTTTGGATCTACTGAAAAATTAAAAAACGAATATGCAGCAGAATTTGCAGCATCGTTAGCCCATCTAATCCTAGAATCCGGTGACCGGTTTGGCTATGGTTTATTTAACAATAAGGTAAAAGCTGAATCCTTTCCGCAACAAGGAAGAAACCAATTCTATAAATTTACAAAAGATCTTGTTGATCCAAATAACTATGGCGGCAGGTTTGACCTTGATGAAGCTATCAAATATGCATTAGGTCACCTTAAAAATGAATCCCTGGTATTAATAGTATCGGATTTTATAGGGCTCAAAAGCGAATGGAAAAGATACATTAAGAGCGCAGGAAAAAAGTTTGATCTAATCGGGGTTATGATACGGGATCCAAGAGACCAAACACTGCCAGAAGACAGTTACCAGGTTGCAATAGAAAACCCACATTCAGGTGAACAAATGGTTGTTGATCCTCTTCTGATAAAGGAGAAGTATGAAAGACTTGTCAAGGAAGAAGAGGGAAAGATAAGGCAGGAATTTTTAAAGGCTGGTGCAGATTTTTTGGAATTAAATACAGGCAAATCATTTATAAAACCATTAATTGTATTCTTTAAAGTAAGGAGTGAAAAATGGAGATAGCTTTCAACAATCCGGATTATCTTTGGTTCTTATTAAGCATACCACTATTCATAATAATCTACTTTATAACTGAAAGACATTCAAAAAAGAAAGCACTTAAATTTGCAAATTATGAAGCAATATCCAGAATAACCGGTGAAAGTATAGTGTCCACTAATATAGTGCTTCTGATTATCAGGGTTGTTATTTTAGGATCAATAATACTTGCTATTTCTGGAACAGTTTTATATTATATTGGACCAGTAACTGACGCTGACTTTGTATTGGCAATAGACTCAAGTTCAAGCATGACTGCTAATGACCTAAACCCTACCAGGTTAGAGGCTGCTAAAAGAGAAGCAATAAACTTTGTCGACAACCTTCCGGGTAAAACCAGCATTGGTATTATTTCCTTTTCTGGTGCTGCATTTGTCGAACAGGAATTAACAGATAATATGAATGACGCAAAAACAGCCATCAGAAATATAGAAACCAAAGGCATAGGTGGAACTGATCTTGGTGAAGCTTTAGTTATTGGTGTTAATACCTTATTACCAAGTAAAAAAACAAAGGTGCTGATATTGCTAACAGACGGGCAAAGCAATATTGGAATACCTGTAGAGCAGGCAATAAAATATGTAAATAAAAATAACGTAATTGTTCATACAATAGGGATAGGTACTACAACAGGTGGACAGATAGGAGGTCTGGATGTGGTATCTAAGCTTGATGAAGAAAAACTTCAAGCAATTGCATTAACTTCATATGGGAGCTACTTTAGGGCTACTGATGAGTCTTCACTCTCACAAGCATATAAGATACTGGCATCCACAACACAAATGCGAACCTCTAAAGACCTATCACCAATCCTGACATTAACTGCATTGATTGTAATATTCTTAGAATGGGTACTATCAAGCACAAGATACAAGGTGCTTTTTTCCTAAACTGCTACAATCTGCCCTTCGAGTAATTTAATCTGTTTTTTAATGTTCTCAAGCCTAATGTTCTTCTTTTCCTCAATCATCAAGCCGCCACATTCAGGGCATCTGAACTCATAATCCAATGCATCTTCAAACTTAAGGCGCATACACTTATTTGAGCACTCAAGGAAGTTAGTTTCCTGCTCTCTTTCAAGCTGTTTTTTAAGATCAGATAATTTCTTGTTCGCAAGAGAAACAATAAGGCTCTTAATTTCTTTAGTATTCAAGGTCCAGTAATAGATATACCACCCTTTTTCTTTATCCTTTTTACGTATAGAAACAACCAGATTATGCTCCTGTAACCTGTATATTTTGTTCCTTACCTCATTTATTGTTAGTTTAAGCTTTTCCGCCAGTTTAAACTCACTAACATTCTGCTTGTTTTTAAGCATATCAACAACCGGGATGATATCCTCTCCAACAATTTCCCCAATAAGAACCTCAAAATTAAACTTTTGTTCTCTAGCTATCGGTTTCTTTATGCCTGTAGACTTCCTGATTTTTTTCTTTGTTTTCATAGCGCTATTTATTTTCTATCAAGCCTCTTTTAGAAATTTATCCAAGTATTTCTAAATTATGGGTAGAAATATTTAAAAACCTTTGGATTTACTATATTAAAAGAGTAACCCCCCAAAGGGAAAAACTTAATAAGTTACTAATTGGTATGTATATATTAAAATGGAGGTGTTGCAATGAGTATTTTTCCATTTACAAAAAAGAAGGCAGAGGAAACTGAAAAAGACGAGGAAGAACTCCATTCTCTTAAATTTCCTGAATTCTCAGCAGATATTCCTAAATATGATGAAGAGATAAGTTCTGCTGAAATGGGGACAATAAAAGAGGCGGTTTCCAGTGATGAATCTTTAGGAATCCCAATAAGAAAACCTATGTCTACGCTACAAAAGGAACCAATGCCAATGATGGAAGAGAGGAAAGAAAAGACACTGTTCATTAAAATAGATAATTATAGGGAAGCTGTTGCCTTAATGCACAAAATTAAGGAAAAAATAGACGAGGCTGAAAAAGTTGCAGAGAAGCTCAACAAAATAAAGGAAGAAGAGGATAGTGAATTATCATCATGGCATCAAAATCTCGAAGAAATAAAGGAAAGCATTCTAAGCATCGACAGGGAACTATTCGAACATTAAACATGCCTAAGGATGACCTTATGCATGTTGGAATTATAGATCCCAATGTCAAAAGAAAACAAATCCTTGAGAATGCAATACTAATAATACAGCTTCTTAAGGGTTTTGAAAAGATTAAGGACATAAGGAAAGAAAAGGATAAAGTAAAATCAGAATTTAAATCAAAACTCAAGGAAATAAACAAGCTAGCGAAGGAATTTAATTTTTTAATACCAAAAGTAAAACTACCTGAAATAGATGTTAAGAAAGAGCTTCATGAAAAAGTTGCAGAGACTAAGGAAAAATTGCCTCTTAAAAGAATTAAAACAGAAAAGCATGCAAGATCAGCTAACTTAGACAAACTAGACAAGGATATTGATTTTTTAAGAAAGAAGCTGGAAAGTCTATAAATTTGTAAAAAAAGAAGGGTTGAATAAAAAAGAATTGTAAAGAGGCATGAATAAAAAATTAGGTGGGTTTTTAATCTTAAGCCTGGTTTCTTTATAATTATTGTTTTGGACAAATTTTTTTTCATAATCCTCTTCAATAAAGAAGAAAGACATTCCTTTTTTTGATTTGATTATCCCATAGTCAGACTCTATATCAGATTTAACAATATTTGACATTACAAGAACCTCACCAGATGGATTAATAGTAACATGATCATGATTCCTTAATATGTACATAACCTCTGATGAATTTACTCCTGTGGAAATTGCTTCTTCTTCATTTTGCATCAGATAAATCGCTTTTCCGTTTAAAACCTCATAAATTTCTGCACAAGGATGCCGATGCCCAAGTGTTTTAATAAACTCATTCCTTATTTTTCTTGGTGGTATTACTGTGATGTCATAGCGAATATTATTTTTTTCAAATATTTCCCTGTCACCATCATGATAAATTCCACGGTACATAAAATAAGCTGCATCATTACAAACTAATTCTGGCTCTTCTAAAAAAACCTCATTTAATTCATGCATCCTTCTTACACCAGGTTCTGGGATTATAACTTTCTTGTTATGTGATTTTAGCCCATAATCATCATCCAAATACAGCTCTAATCCGGAATTTCCAAGGTTTATCATAAATTATAAGTGTACTTCTGATTTTTAATAATATCGTGACCCATAAAGTTAACGCCAGCTAAAGGAGAAATACTGAAAGGTCTTATCGCATTAGGAGATTTGGGAATTTATTTATACGGTGTCCGGAAATTATTTAAGTAAACTTTATTTAGCTTATCAGGATATAATGATAAGATAGAAAATGAGTAAGAAAAATCCAATAATTAGATTAGCTCTACCAAAGGGAAGACTTTTAGAGAATGTTCTTAAATTACTTTCAGACGTCAATATCAATTTTAAATTCAAAAATGATAGGGATTATACTCCTGTTGTAAACGATAAAGGAATTAGTGCAAAAGTTGTTAAAGTGAGAGCAATACCTCAATTATTAGCATTAGGGCAATTTACTATGGGATTTGCAGGCCTTGATCTTATTAAAGAAGCTGGATATGACGAAATTAAACCAATTTTGAACCTTGGCTTAAACCCAGTTAGGCTTGTTGTTGCAGTAAATAAAAAGCAGAAGAATATTTTATCAAATCCACCAAAACGCCCAATTCTTATAGCAACAGAGTATGAGAACATTGCGCATAAATGGGCAATGAAAAACAATTTGGCTCATATAATTATTCAAACTTGGGGGTCAACTGAAGCATTTGCACCTGATGATGCAGATATAGTCTTTGATAATATTAACTCGGGGAAAACAATGAAAGCCAATAACTTAATAGTAATTGATGAAATTATGCATAGCTCAACGTATTTGGTTGTGAATGTTGAAGCATACAAAAACAAGAGTATAAAAAAGAAAATAGATGCATTGATTAAGAAGATGCGCAAAAAAGGTTAAATCATGATCAATATAAAAAAATTAAGCATGAAGGACTTCAAGAAACTTCCTCTCGTGATTGAAGGGGAAAGTAAAGAAGTTAGATATGCTGGAAAAGGGTTAGTCGTAATTCGGTTTAAACCAACCATTTACTCATTTACAGAAAACAGATGTGCGGAAGTTCCTAATTCACATATCTCTCGACTCCGTGCATCTAAAGTGTTTGTTGATCTTCTAAAAAAGAACGGTATTCCCCACGCTTACAAAGAAATTACAGATGACTTTGTATTAGCCAATTTAGTGATGCCTCATGAAATCGAGTTTAAGAAATATGGCTTAGAAAAGTTTGTAACACCAGATTTATCACCTCAAGAAATAGAAAAATTACCCCGAGCCCCACCTATTGAAATAATTGTAAAGAGATATTTAACGGGAACAACCAAACATGAATGTATTGGATTAGCCGGTTCTTCTGTTCGTAAATCGCATCCATTCTATAGTAGCATGAAGCTTAACCCAGACAGTGCATTGCCAGAAATTATCATTAGATTTGACTGGAGAAATCCATTAAATCAGAAAGGGAAGGGAAAGCGTGTCGCAGAGCAAATCCTCGGAGAATTAAAAAAGAAAAATTCATTGATTAATAAGATAAAAATGAAAATTGAGGACTGGGGGGACAGAGTTAAAGATGTGGCTCTGCCTCCACAAATAGCAGATTTTTTTATTGATGTAAAACAAGCGCAACGGACGGCATTTCTTACAGCAAAGGTAATTGAGGAATTTTTAGCATCGAAAGATATCGTTTTTTATGATCTTTGTATGTTCATTGCTGAAGATGGAAATCTTGTTTATGGAGAAATCTCTCCTGATTGTGGTCGTTATAGACATTTGGATCTAGGGTCTTTAGATAAAGATATTTGGCGAACAGGCGGAAGCAGTAAGGATGTGGTTCATAAATGGAAACTTCTCTGCAAACTTATTACCAAGGAGGATAAAAGATGAAATTTTATATCGGAACTACAAATCCCTATAAAATGCGGGAACTTGCAAGTATTTTGCGACCACTCGAAATAGAACTGAATGTAACAAGTCCAATCGAACCAGAAGAAACTGCAAACACTTTTGATGGAAATGCAGAGATTAAAGCAAAGGAATATGCTAAGCACGTTGGAAATAAATTGGTAAAAAAGTTATTGAAAGAAAGACAAGGTGTTTCTGAAGATAAAGCAAGAAGTTTCTTACTCTTGGATCAAACTCTTACAATTAGCGAGGATTCTGGGATAGTTATTCCTGCACTAGGGGGGCTTCCTGGTCCATGGTCAGCAAGGTTTAGTGATTTTTCAAAAATTGATATTAAAAAAAGCATTGTTTCTGATTATAAAGCAAGCGGGTTATCCAGAGAAGAAATAGATTTGGAGAATAATAAAAAAGTTTTAGAACTGATGAAGAATATAAAACAGCCGCGCCGTTCTGCAAAGTTTGTTGTTTCTTTAAAAGTTGCAGAAATAAACGGAAATATTGTTTTTAGTTCCAAGGGGGAAGCTCATGGATGGATAGCGAATGAACTTAGAGGAAAAAATGGATTTGGATACGACCCCATCTTTATCAGTGATACTTCTTTTGGGAAGACATGGGCTGAAATTGACCTAATGAGAAAAAACCTTATTAGCCATAGAAGAAAGGCTTTACAAGATTTTACAATGTGGTTAGCAATACAGCTTAAACAAGGTGCGAGGTTATAATGATAATTGTTGTTGATGGAAATGATGGGACTGGAAAATCCACTCTTGTAAAAAGGTTACGTGAATGTGGATATAATGTTAAAGATAGAGGTATCCCCACTAAGTTAACAGATAACCCGAATTTGAAACCAGTTAATGATGAGTTTTATATTATTCTTGATACCGCAGTTGAAATATGCCAGAAAAGGCTTAAGAAAACAGAACACAATCTTAGTGATAAATACCATACAATAAAAGATTTGACATACTACAGAAAAAGATTCCTTGAAGTAGCAAAGCAACTTAAAGGTTGTTGTGTAGTTATCGATGCTTCAAAAAGTGCAGAAGAGGTTTTGAGCAATTCATTGAGGAGTATAGAAGAGAGAATCAATAGAAAACATAAAGGATAGCACATTGAAACTTCTCATTTCTTAAATAAAAATCAAATTACAATATCGATAATTTTATAAAGCCTTTAGGGTTTGAGTTGTTTTTATGGGAGAAGGTGAAACAAAGCAAACAACTGCCGGTGCATTAAAGATTGGCAGTTACGTGGTATTTGATAATACTGCATGCATTGTTAAAAGCATTCAGACTTCCAAAACAGGCAAGCACGGTCATGCAAAATGCAGGATAGAAGCTATCGGTGTTGTTGATGACAAGAAAATAATTAAGATTATGCCTGGGGAAGAGAACGTAGAGGTTCCAATAATAGATAAAAAAAATGCACAGGTTCTTTCAGTGCATGATAACGTAGCAAATGTAATGGACACTGATACTTACGAAACATTCGATATAAAAATACCAGAGGAATTTAAATCAGAGGTTATTGAAGGCGTTCAGGTGTTATACTGGACGGTACTTGGAGATAAGATGATAAAACAGGTAAAGAAGTAAAATGGCAAAATTTCCTGAGGCGCAGGCAAGATTATTTCATAATGTATTTGTATGCAAAAAATGCAAAAAGAAAGCAAGAACATCTATGCAGAAGATTATCCAAAGAAAAATTGTATGCAAAAGATGTGGAAGTAAGAACTTTAGGGCTATCAAGAAGGCTAAAGCAAGTGCTGGTGCAGCTACATAAGGATTAACTTTTATTTTTTTCAGTAATCTCATTAAGCAGCTGTTTAAGCCTTTCAATATTCTTCTGTTTACCTTCGTTTCTCAGTATCCTTGCAGATATTGTATAATACTTATGTGACTGCAGAAATTCTATTGACTTAGCATACCATGATGCCAAATCCTTGCTAATTAATCCTTTTGATAACAACTCTTCTCGCACGGCATTATTTTTATCCAAGAAATCTTCCCTACCAAGGTTATCAACATCTGCATCACAAATAATTTCCTCCAAGAGATTATTTGGTCGTGTAGGTATTTTTGTTGCGAGAATTAATCCTCCTACTTGTTCTATTTCTCTACTGCTATAATTAAGCCCACCCAGAAGAGTTCTTGCAACCAGAACGCTCTTTTCTTCATTATCCACAATATCATGCAAATATGCTGCCGTTATCAACATAAATGCATCGTGGGGAGAAATCCCAAGTTCCAGTCTAGCAAGACTTGTCACACTCGACACAACATCCTCAACATGTAACCTATTATGGTAAGGTAAGTTGCCCATATGCAATGCTGAGAACTCTCTGACAGTGTTTAACTTTTGGATATAAGGTTGTAAGGTTTCGCAGGTTATCATTTTTCACTCCTACAAACTTGTTGCATGGTCTAAAAGCGTCTCAATGCCCCTTTGTCTTAATTTTTTGCCTTCTTCTCTTTCAACTATGAAAGGTGGTTTAAGCAAGAATAATCTTTTACAGGAGTCATAACCAAGATCCAATAATGTTCTTGCCACAAATTTAATATCCCCACAATTAATTGCAACCCCGTCATCTGTTTTTGCCAGGGGATTATAATCTAAACCTATAAATCCATTTTTTGTATCGCCAACATTTATCCATCTTATTGTATTGCCATATTTCTTTGTATCAATTTCAGTACCATAAACGCTGCTATAAACTACATCATTGAACTGGTTTTGCATAGCTTCTCCATGATGGGCATCGCTTCCAAGTATCAATAGAGTTCTGCCAGTTCCTCTTTCAGTTACACCCTTAACAAAAGGTAATGAAATATAAACATCAAATTTACTTTCATTTTGTCCGCATTTCATTAATACCATCCTTCCATCAAGATTATAACCCAAAATATCATCGCTAATTTTGCACAATCTCTCTAGGTGCTCTTTCTCTCTGTCAAAAGAAACCATTCTATTTTGTTGGTCACCTACTAAAGCAATCAAACTTCCTTCCTGTCTTTTCTTAGGCTCCACTGGCTTTTTCTCTCTTGGTTTGTTACATTCCCTTATAACCGGATCATACAAAACTTCCGTCCATGTTTTCCATACCATTTTTATCACTCCTTAAACTTGCTAATATTAATTAGGATTACAGTATATAATAAACTTTTCAGCAAATTTTACTTAAAAAACGTAAAATTTATAAATATATTAAGGTTTTATTGGAAATATGAAGCTCGTAACGTCTATAGAAAGTGAAGGGCAGATTAAATTAGATCTAAAAGACAAGAAAATTTTAACAATACTAAGCAAAGACGTAAGAACCCCTATTTCAAAAATTGCCAAGGATGCCGGGTTGTCAAGGGATGCAGTTAACTATAGAATTCGCCTTTATGAAAAGCTGGGGCTTGTCCAGGGGTATAGGACAATAATAAACATTGCAAGATTCGGCTTTGAAAATTACCATATTTTCATTTTACTCAATAAACCATCCAAAGAAGATGAAAATAGGATTATTGATGAACTTGTTTCCTTGTCTTTTATTAGAGCAATTCTAAAATTCAGCGGGAAATACGATTTAGAACTTGCGATTATTGCACGTTCCATTAAAGAATTTGAATCGTATTTAGATCTTATCTGCTCAATCTGCTCTAAATACTTATCAAATTATGAAATAATAATAATCACAAAATACTACCATACAAGCACATTTCCTAAAAATTTTTTAAACACCAAAGAAAAAGTACAAAACAAAAGAAAAACAGATAAAAAATATAAGATTGATACAAAAGATTTTACTATATTAAAAATAATTGCAAATGATGCCCGTATTCCTGTATATGAGATTTCACGAAAAATGAATCTTTCACCTGATGCTGTGTCTTACCGGCTAAGAAAAATGCTGGATGCAGGATACATTTCAAACTTTGTACCTGCTGTTAATTATTCTATGATTGGTTATAATGTATATGCAATCCTTATGAACATTAGACATTACAATGAAAAACAAGAAGCTGGGCTTCAAACCTTTTTTAAGACAGACAATAATATATTATGGGCAGTAAAGACTATTGGTAAATATAACCTGCTATTCTATGTCAGCGCACAAAATCCAACTGCAGTATATGAAACAATATCAAACCTAAGAAATTTATTTCCAGACGGAATCAGGGATTATGAAGTTCTAATTGCGTATGAAGAAGTAAAGTACAGTTATCTTCCAGAAATAATTTTCAACAAATAATACCAAATCTTTATATATAATTCAATAAACTTCTCTATAAAAATGAATTTTGATCTGCTTGCATTTATTTTATTCAGTATAATTTTACTAATTATAATAGTGCTAAATAAAGACAAATTAATTTTTCAAAAACTTTTCTTTCCGGTATATATCGTCCTTTACAAGACAACTATTGGACTAAATTTAATGGAGAAAGTTGGCAGAAAATACCCTAAGTTCTTTAAATTTCTCGAATATTTTATAATTATTACTGGATTTTCCGCAATGTTGTTCATGCTGTACGTATTCTTAAGGGGAATGTTTGGTTTTCTTTTTAAGTCACAACCATCACCATTAGGCCTATTACTTCCCGGCATTGAAACTCCGGGATTGCCGACAATATCTTTCCTTCACTGGATAATTGCAATATTTGTATTAGCCATAGTGCATGAATTTTCGCATGGCGTTTTAGCCAGGGTTAATAATATAAAAGTAAAATCATCTGGATTTGCAGCACTTGGAATTGTTTTACCGTTATTTCCTGCTGCATTTGTTGAGCCAGATGAAAAACAAATGTCTAAAAAAAGTGTTAAGGCACAACTATCAGTTTTAGCTGGAGGCTCATTTGCAAATTTTGTAACAGCTTTCCTGGTAATCCTCCCAATATTATACTTTATGTTAAATCCAATATCAGAATCTATTTTAGAACCAAGAGGAATCAATATAACCCTAGTGCAAGAAAGCTATCCTGCTGCTAATTCTGGGATCAAGCCAGGAGAAATTATATTGATGGTAAATGATAAAAACGTTGGTAATGTAAAGGAGTTTCTTGGTGAAATGAAAAAAGTTTCTCCTGACGAAACAATCATTATAACAACAAATGAAGGCAAACACCTCATAAAAACTGTTGAGAATCCCAATGACAAAACAATGGGGTATATTGGGATTAATATTGCACCAACAAAATTGGCCTTTAATGAAGGGCTTGTTAATGCATATGGAGAAAATTCACTTCGGTTGTTCCTATGGATACAGCTATTATTTAACTGGCTATTACTAACTAACGTTGTTGTCGGCTTATTTAACTTATTGCCAATAGGTCCATTAGACGGCGGAAGAATGTTCTTTGTTGCTTTAAACTACCTTATCCGGGATGAAATTAAAAGCAAAAAAATATGGGGATTTATAAGCCTCATACTCCTTGCAATGATACTATTTGCATTATCGGGCCAGATATTTGGTTTTATTTCAAAATTATTTGTGTAGAGAAAAGATTCTGAAATAAGGAAGGTGCTTGATTCAGATTATGAAAAATAAACCCAAGGATTAAACCTTGGTCTTATTGATCAATTCCTGTACCTGTTGTGTTATCTGCGCTTCCATTAATGAAGAATTCTCCCAGATATATAACGTATTCCCAAGGCCTTCCATGTTTGTATAGGATTCTCCGGTATTAATGTAGTTGAATGCCCATCTTTGATTTCCGAATGCAGCAACCCTGTCAAACCTTCCCAGCACTTGGCTTCCGGATGAGTTTACTATATATACCTGCTGGTTTGCATATATTGTAGCTGCAGGAATTACATTTTGGATACCAGTTACAATAGCATTATTGCTTATAGTCTCATTATTTGTAATCGTATTAATGTAATTAATGTTTACTTCTTTGAGTATTGGAGTATAACTTACATTTTGAGTTGTAAAGTAAGCTTTATATTGGAACCATCTGTTTGAACTAATGTTGTTTAAATTACCATAAGTGGCATGCCTGAAGAATGTATCAGCTGTATTATC
>JACPNI010000034.1 GCA_016185555.1 Candidatus Woesearchaeota archaeon
AACTGTTTGGGTGTTCTTGATGTAATTAATGGCACTAATAATTATTTCTTTAAATGCAGTGATTTAAGTAACAATACAAATTCTGAAAGCTATCCATTTACATTAATAGGAACAAAGCCATTGAATATAACCTCAATTAGCCCTATTGGAGAAATTTATTCAAACAATGTTTCATTACAGGTTACAACATCATTAGGAGCTCAAAATGGTATTGCTTTATGCGGTTATACAAATGATTTACAAAGAAGACCTATTGAATTTTTTGAAACAAATTCAACCAATCACCTGCAGTCATTAACATTAGCCTTAGGAAATTATAATTACTATGTTCTATGTTCTGATGTTGCAGGTAATGCAGCAAATGCATCAACTACATTTAATATAGTTAGGGATACAACAGCGGCAAATATAACATTTTTATCCAAGACAGACTCATTAGATGTAAGATTCAGTGAAGCAGTTACATGCGAGTTTGCAAATTCAACCTTTAGTTATGGCTCTGGAACTTCTGCAGGGCCTTCAAATACAGAGCATAGACTGCCATTGTTATATGTTCGCTTCTTTGTAATATGCAGAGATGCTTACGGCAATGATTTAAGAGTAGTATTGCATCCTGTAGCAAATACGATAGAGGTTAGTACATTTTAAAACGTAACTGGTTAGCTGCTTAGGGTTTTTCTAAGCATGCCGAAAACTATTTAAATGATGGTTACCAAATAGGTAACTATGACTAAGGAAATCCCACAATACTGTTTGAGAGCCTATGCATTATTCTTCTACAAATACGGCTCAAGAGAATCGTTTAAGCAGTCTGAGTTAGATTGGATTGTAAGCCAAAGCATGAGAAAGAAAATAGTCGCATCTTTATTAAGGGCTGGTTGGATTATAAAAGAAGCAAGAGATTTTTATAGGTGTTTAGGGCCTGAAAAAATAATGAAGGGTTTGTTGGAATTTAAGGTTCCTTATATAATTAAGGAAGCTAAAAAGCCTTATGCTTTTACGGGGTTGTCGGCAATAGAGATATGGTCTGATTATTCTTATGTTCAAAGAGGAATAGAAAAGTCGCCTTATTATATTAAGGTGTTAAAGAAGGATTTGCGTTACTGGAAATCTTTTTTTAATGCAAAAGGTATTCCGAATTATATAAATGAAGGTTCAACAATAGGTGAATATATCATCTTGATTCCTGCTGATAATATTTATTCTGTTGAGAAGAATGGTTTGAAGGTTGAATCATTAAAAAAAGTATTTAATATTGCAAAAACAAATGAAATGTACTCATATTCATATGATTATATGAAGCAGAAATATGGATCTATTACAGCTTAGGGAAAAAGAAGTATTTGAAATACTTAAGAAAATTAGCAAATATAGGTTTGTTGTTATTGGGGGCTATGCAGTTAATGCTTATACTCTGGCTAGATTTTCTGTTGATTGTGATATTGTTGTCGGGGATGATGTTGAATCGAGAAGAATAGGAAAAGTGCTTAAGGAGAATCTTTTCACAATAACGAATGCTCACGAGAGAGTACCTTATCATGAAAAATTTGTTCGATATGAAAAGGAAGTGAAAGAGGACTTTAAAGTAAGCATCGATATGTTCATTAGTACAGTTTTTGACAGGCAGACAAATGTTAGTTTTGCTGCAGAATGGATATTTGAAAATTCTAAATTTATATTCCTTAAAGGAAAAACTATAACAGAGAAATTAAGATTAAGGGTAATCAATCCAGAGGCTTTAATGGTAATGAAGTTTGTAAGCTGCAGAACTACAGATATAAGAGATATTTTTATGTTAATATCCGGTGTTGATAATTCTGGATGGATCAGGGAAAACGTTTCTCAAAGATGTGATTTTAAGGATAGATTTTCAATAGTAAAAAATAAGATTATATCATCCCAATTTAAAAATAATTTGCGGGGGGTTTATGGTTATATCGATGAAAAATTATTTGAGAAATATAAAAAAGCTGTTTTGGGGCTAGGACAATTTAGGGACTACCGCAAAATAACGTTGTAAAGTTTTAATACATCAAAGGTGAAGCCTTTTTAGTTAATACACTAAGGGGTGTCAATATGTGTTGAACTTAGACACGTTAAAAAAATAGAAACATTTATATAAGACATGTTATAATTATGTAATATATGTTACAAAAAAGTAGTATGTTAAGAACAGCAGAAATATTTTTTGTTAATCCCAATAAGAAACATTACCTTATGGATATTAGCAGAAACATTGGATTAGCACACACGTCTGTCAAGAAAAATTTAGATAAATTAGTCAAATTAGGATTGATAATTGAATCTGTAGAGAAGAAAGGTGGAAGAAAATTTCCGCTTTACAGAGCTAATACAGACAATAGATTATTTAAGGAATATAAAATGATTTATAATTTGTCTTCTCTTTTAGAGTCAGGTGTGGTAGAGTTTATAGAAGAAAAACTTATGCCCGCGTCTATTATTGTATTTGGAAGTTATCAAAGGGGGGAGGATACAGAGAATAGTGATATTGATATTTTTATTGAATGTAAAGAAGAGGAATTAAATCTTGATAAATTTGAGAAAAAGTTAAATAGAAAGATACAATTACATTTTAAAGAAAATTTTACTTTATATCCTAAAGAATTAAAAAATAATATAATTAATGGAATTGTTGTGGGGGGTTTTTTAGAGGGATATAAATGATTACAAAAATTCGTCCAGACAAACAAAAATCAAGGTCTCTTAAAATTATGGCTGAGATAACTTTAGAAAGATTAGAAAATACAGATAGAGAGAAATATCCTACAAATACACTTACCGATTATTATGATGTAATCCATAAGCTGATGGACGCTCTTAGTATGGTAAATGGGATTAAGATAAAAGGGGAAGGAGCACATCAAGAACTTATTGATTATGTGGCAAAACAATATAATTTTGATGAACAGACAAGACAATTCCTACAACGTATGAGAAACTATAGAAACCGTATTTCGTATGAGGGTTTTATGGTACATAAAAATTATATTACCTCAAATCAGGAAAAAATAAAAAAGATTATTAAAAAACTTTTTGATGAACTAGATTAAAGATTTGATAATACTACAATCATTAAATATAATGGGGTATACAGAAATATCTACTAGACTGTGTACTTAGAATTGACTTAACAAAACATAAACATTTAAATAAATTCGTATATTTTTAATAAAGGTGAAACAATGAATAAAAAGGGTCAAGCTACAGCTTTTGTTATTCTTGGAATTGTAATATTTGCACTGGTTTCAATAATTTTCTATGTAAGGCAGAATGTTTTTATTGCGCCTTCAGAAGCGAATCTTAAGGCTGAGCTTGACTCAATTAAAACTAATCTAGAGAGCTGCGTTAAAAAAACAGCAGAGGATCCTTTAAGGCAAATAGGTCTGCAGGGAGGTTATTTAGAACCAAAACAAGATACATACAGGTTGTTTAATGATACTAAAATAAGCTATTTATGCTATGATATTGCAAATACAGATCAATGTTCTAATAGGATGTTATTATTGGATGATATCAAGAAACAGATTGATGAAGTAATATATCAAAAGCTTATTTCATCTGACTGCTTTGTAAGCATAAAAGAAGTTCCTGTATTTACAGGGCTGCGAAATTACAATATAATAACAGGCAAAAATCCAGTAGTTGATAGCGATATAAGAAGGGATAATGTTTTGATTAAAATAACTTATCCAATAGCGCTTCAGTCTAAAAGGAGTGCTACAAAGATTGAGGCCAGGGATTATAATGCAATAGTTAACTATCCGTTAGGGGACTTGTATGAGGTCTCACAGGATATTTTGGATTTTGAAACCCAGTTCGGTGAGTTTGACCAGCTGGTTTATATGCTTGCAAAAAAAGGAGAGTACAGGATTTACAAGCAAAGACCTTATCCAGACAAGCTTTATGTCTTGAAAAAAGCAGATAATGATTATATATTCCAGTTTATGATACAGGGTGAGCCGGGGAAGTAATGGTTTGAAATGATATGGTTTGATTATAAGAAAAATGAATCTTTATTTATGATATTCCTGATAGTTATATCTACAGTTGCTTTTTCATTTTCAATAAGTTCCCAATCAGTTATTGCTGTTCCAAAGAGGTTGGTTGTTGTTTTTCAAGTGACGAAGGAAGGTGCTTCAAGAACACGCCAAGGTCAACATGTGAGTTAAGTAATCAGACATGGCGTGATAATGCAGATTGCAGCATACAACAATGTACAAAAGGCTGTTGTGTTCTTGGGACAGAAACCTTTTATGTTACACAGGTTAGGTGTAAGAAAGAAACATCAAAATTTCCCTATGCAAATATGACTTTCTTGAATGTAGCTTCTGAACAAGAGTGTTTGGATAAGAGCAAGAGCTTGGAAAAAGGTGCATGTGTTCTTGAAGATGGGACTTGCACTTTCACCACACGAGGAAATTGCAATGTCCAAAATCAGCAGCAAATAAAAAATCTCTCTGTAGGGTTCTATAAGGATATGCTTTGCAGTAATGATAAGCTAGGAGCAAGCTGCGCAAAACAACATAGGACTGCTTGTTTAGGCGAGGATGTTTACTGGTTTGATTCATGCGGCAATCCAGAGAATATATATAGTTCTAACAAAGAAGCATCTTACAACAACGGATTTATTTTAAATGAACAAAATAGCTGTGTTTCTTCTGGTGCAAATGACCCAAATTGTGGTAACTGTGATTACTTTCAGGGTAATTTATGTGGCAAAGCAGATAATAATGCAAGGCCGGTATTCGGAGATTATATCTGTAAGAGTTTAGACTGTTCAAAAACAACAAAAAGTGTTTCATCACCAAATGCTGGGGTTCCTCACAAATATGGTGAATCCTGGTGTTTGTATGATACTGCTGTAGGTCAAGCCAGGGATGTTGTTGGAAGCAGGCATTATAGGGCATTGTGTATTGGTGGGGAAGAAACTATTGAAGAGTGCAAGGATTATAGGGAAGAGATGTGTGTCCAGGGTGTAGTTGGAACCGAACCACAGCCAAATGAAATTGCATTTAAAGCTCGTGGTTCTTTTGTAGAAGCAAAATGCAGGGAAAATAGAAACAAGGAATGTAACGCATGTAATGCAAAAGAATCCTGTGGTGGTGAATGTTCTGGTTTGGAAAAAGATGAACTTAAGAAATGTTGTGCAAAAAAATGCTGCCAGAATAATGACTTAAGGGATTGCTATTGGTTAGAAGGCAAGGTATTGGAAGGCAAGGCATCTTCTTTTGTTTGTGTTCCAGAAGTCCCACCGGGATTAAAGTTCTGGCCAGGTGAAAATTCAGATAAAAATCAAAATTCAGCCCCACAAAGCGATGCAGCAAAGGTTTGTGAACAGGCAAGCACAAAGTGTACTGTAACATATAAAACAGGAGGCATAGGAAAGATTTTTGGAAATAATAAGAAAGAATGCGTTGGAAACTGTTTTTGTTTAGAACATTCATGGATTGTTGGTGCTAATGTTGCATGCAAGGCACAAGGTGATTGTGGTGCATGGTATAATATTGCAGGAAGATTAACAACAGATGGGTTTTCAAGTTCCAAAGGAAAATTAACAATGGCAGATATTGATAAATGGGATACATTGGCTGCAGCGCCTAAAGATTATAAAGCACCAGGATTTTTTAAGGAATTAAGCAAAAGAGGAATATTGCATTCAATAATTGGGATTGCATTAGTTGGTGGAATTTCAGCAGTAAGTGGTGCCGGGATTAGTAAGGGATTTTCAAGTGCATTTAATCCAATAAGTGGAACTTTATTTGGTGCTGTTGGAACAGGGCTTCAGAGATCCGCTTTGAATGCATTTGCGGGAAATGTTATATCTCAAGGTTCTGCTTTAACACCAGCGGAGCTAGTTGGTAGAATGGGT
>JACPNI010000018.1 GCA_016185555.1 Candidatus Woesearchaeota archaeon
ATTATTTGGTTTTTTTTTTTTTTTGACAATGAAATAACATTGAGTGAACTTGCAGATTCATTAAAAATAGCCAAGGCAAGTGCTAATAGAATAGTTAAAAAACTCTCTAAAGAAGGATTTCTTGATGTAAAAGTTCTTGGAAGGGTTTGGAGGATTACTTGTAATAAGGATCACATATACAATTATACAAAGAAGATTGCCTATAATTTAATGTTAATATATTCAGCCGACATCATTGAAAGAGTATATAAGATAGTAAAGAACCCAAAGGCAGTGGTTCTATTCGGGAGTTATAGAAAGGGGGATGATACTGAAAAGAGCGATCTTGATATAGCAGTAGAGATAATAGATAATAAAGATGTGCAGATAGTAGAATTAGAACCAATTCCTCAACTTGGCTATAGAAAAAATATTCCAGTAAATCTTTATATATTCTCAAGAAAGAAGATTGATCTAAACTTATTTGCAAATATAGCTAATGGTATTGTTTTAGAGGGATTCTTAGAGGTAAGACCATGAATATAAGATACAAAAGACCTGATAAAAAAAATGCTTTAAGCATAATTGGGGCTGCAAAAAGGGATATGGAATTCACATTATCATTAAAACCAACTGAAGAATCTGGCCCTACCATAGTAAGAAATATTTATGAATGCTTTAGAATGTTAGGTGATGCTCTATTAGTTGCAAAGGGCATAGAATCAGAAGATCATATAATGCCAATAAAGGAGCTATTAAATATTAAAGTTATAACTACAAGATCAACAAATACAATCGATAATTTGAGAAGATTAAGACATAACATAAATTATTATGGTTACAAACCAAATCTAGCTGAAGTTGAAGATGCTATTTCAATAGCAAATAGCTGTTTTAAACCATTGCTTAGTGCTATTTTAAAAGAAATAAGCTAATTTTCTACCAAAAGCTTTTTTAACTTACTAGCTTATTATTCTTCGTTATGAATTTTAATAATTTATTAGCTACATTACATCCCTTAGAAAGAACTGTGTTACCTGTATTAAAGCAGAATATTGATTTTGAAAGCATTTTAGAAACAACAAACCTTTCTGAAACTGAAGTGTTAAGGGCACTGCAATGGCTGGAGAATAAAGGATTAGTAAAAGTTAAGCAGGACATTAAAGAAATAATTGAGCCAGATGTTAATGGAAAACAGTATCTAAAGGAAGGATTGCCAGAGAAAAAGCTTCTTAAGATAATAGCAAAATACGGTGAAAGCAATTTAGATGAAGCTAAAAAAAACTCCAGCTTAAGCCCAGAAGAATTCGGAGTTTCCTTAGGGATTTTAAAAAAAATAAATGCAATAATAATACTACAAGGAAAGTTAAGATTAACTGAATCTGGAAAAGAATTAGCTAATAAGGGATTAGATCTGCCTCAAGAAGCCTTGCTCAAAAAACTTCCATTAGATGTTTCCCAATTGAACAAAGAAGAAAACCAGATTTTTGAGGATTTAAGAAAAAGGAAACAAATAGTCAAAACAGAGATTAAAAGGCTAAGAAGGATTACATTAACAGAATTAGGAGAAAAATTAAGCTCTTATAAAATAAATACCGGGTTTATTGATGCATTAGCCCCGAGAATGCTTGAAAAAGGTGAATGGAAGGATAAACAATTTAGGAGATATGATTTACAAAGCAAGGTTCCAAGAATATTTGCAGGAAGAAAACAACACTATAGGAAATTTTTAGATGAAGTAAGAGTAAAATTCTTGGCATTAGGATTTAAAGAAATGTTTGGTCCGATTGTAGAAACTGAATTTTGGAATATGGATGCATTGTTTATGCCTCAATTTCATTCTGCAAGAGATATTCATGATGCTTATTATGTAAAAGATCCCAAATACAAAAAACTGGATGAAGAATTAGTTAAAAAAGTAAAAGAAGCACATGAATCAGGATTTAAAACAGGAAGCAAGGGCTGGCAGTATAAATTTGATGTTCAAAGAACACATAGGACTGTATTAAGATCACAAGGAACTGCATTAAGTTCAAGAACACTAGCTTCAAAAGAACTTAAAATCCCGGGAAAGTATTTTGCAATAGCAAGATGCTTCAGATATGATGTTATTGATGCTACTCATTTACCAGACTTTAATCAGATAGAAGGAATTGTTGCAGAAGAAGGATTAAACTTTAAACACCTTAAGGGGTTATTAAAATTATTTGCTGAAGAATTCGGAGAAACAGAAACAATTAGAGTAGTTCCTGGGTATTTTCCATTCACAGAACCTTCAGCCGAGTTACATGCTAAACATCCCGAATTAGGCTGGATTGAACTTGGGGGCTCTGGGATCTTTAGGCCAGAAGTTACAAAACCCTTTGGGGTTAATGTTCCTGTAATTGCCTGGGGTTTAGGACTTGATAGATTAGCAATGCTCAAACTAAAAATAAATGACATAAGACAGCTATTTTCACATGATTTAGCTTTTTTAAAAAGTGCAAGAATAATATGAACAAAAAAAACTATGTAAAGGTATGCCCAAATTGTGGTTCAACAAATATAACTAATGATTTTTCAAATGCTGCAAAACTTAAATTTGGAATAGAACTTGATAAAAGATGTGATTCCTGCGGCTATAGTGCGTTATCATTTCCAGAGGTTGAAGAATCAAAGATTAAAGACTTTAAGAAAAAAATCAAAAACTAAAATGCCAAACATAACATTTTCGCTAAAAGACCTGAGAAGCTTATTATCAAGAAATATTGATTTAAAGGAACTTGAAAACTTATTAATATATTGCAAGGCAGGCTTAGAAAAATATGATGATAAAACAGATGAAGTTACTATAAAATTAGAAGATACAAACCTTCCTTACCTGTTTTCTGTAGAAGGCATTGCAAGATTGATGAAAGGAATTTTAGAAAAGGAAAGAGGACTTCCAAAACTAAAGATCCAAAAAGGAAATTATAAAATAATAGTTGATGACTCAGTATCAAAAATCAGGCCATTTATAGCTTCTTTTATTGCAAAGGACTGCAAGATTAATGATTATATATTAAAGCAGATTATACAGCTACAGGAAAAATTATGTGATAGCTATGGCAAGAAAAGAAAGAAAATCGCTATTGGAATTTATAGTTTAAATAAGATTACATTCCCAATTAAATATCGAGCCGTATATCCCGAATCTGTCAAATTTATTCCGCTGGATTTTAAAAGGGAAATGAACCTTAAGGAAATAACTAATATACATCCAAAAGGAAAAGATTATGCTTATATCCTAAGAGACTTTGATAATTTTTTGAAGCAACCGGTTTAGACTTAGAATCTGTTAATTTGGCTGCTAATATCTTTGCATATGCATTTGCTGAAAGGGGGTTCAAGCTTTATTCTGTTGATGTTAAATACAGCAATAAAACAATAATAACACCTTATTCTTTTAATGAAACCATTAAAATAAACAGTAAACAAATAAAAGACCTGATTGGAATTGATCTTAGTTCCAATGATGTTAAAAAATTATTAGGGAAAGCAAGATATGATTTTAGTAATTTTACTGTAAAGATTCCGGATTATAGGAAAGATATTATGCATCCTGTAGATGTAATTGAAGACATAGCAATTATGTATGGATTTGATAATATTAAAGAAGAGCCATTAAAGAGTTATACAATAGGCGAAACATCAGGGCTTACAGAGTTTATTGATAAAATAAGAGAGGTTATTACGGGTCTAGGCTACCAGGAGGTAATGAGCCCGATATTGAATAATAAAGAAGCTTCTTTTGCAAAGATGAGCATTAAAGATTTTGGAAGTGTTGAACTTGAGGATATAATGTCACAGAGTTTTTCAATAATAAGACCATGGCTGCTTCCGGTTGTGGTTGAAGTATTATCAAAAAACAAGCATATTGATTACCCGCAAAAAATATTTGAAGAAGGGCTTGTAACTGTGAAAAAAGGTGATGAAACATTTGATTACAATAAACTAGCCCTTGTTTCTGCTAATAATAAAGCTGATTTTACAGAAGCAAAACAGGTTCTTGAATTAATAATGAAACTGCTTGGGTTGGAGTATTCTTTGCAGGAAGTCGAGCATGGAAGTTTCATACCTGGAAGAGCTGGAAAAGTAATAACTAATGGCAAAGAAATCGGAATAATTGGAGAATTACATCCAAGTGTGCTTTCTAATTGGCAGATGGAAGTTCCAGTTGCTGCTTTGGAATTAAATTTGAATGAATTATATAATATTCTAGAACAATAATTTTTAAAGAAAAGCAAGGTTTAAATACTAGTAATACAAGTAATACTTTAGTGATAAATATGCAAATTAGCGTTAAAAATGTTGAAGAAGACGTCTTTAGAGAGTTTAAAGCAGAATCTGTTAGAGAAGGTATTAATGTAGGAAAGGCTCTTAGCTTGGCAATGAAATCATGGCTGGGTAAGAAAGATAGAAAGCCTAGAATGAGCTTACTCAATCTTAAGCCGGTACACTGGGGTAAGGGAACAGAAAGAACTAGTGAAGAGATAGATAACATTGTCTATTAAAATGACTATCATTATAGATGCTAGTGTTTTTTGTGCTTATGCGAATATTGACGATATACATCATGATAAGGCAAAGAAAATACTTGAGAGTGTAATTTCAATCAAACACGATCTAATATTGACGACTGATTATATTTTTGATGAAACTGTCACAGTGGCTATGAGACGTTCTAATAAAAAGATTTCAATATGGTTGGGTAATTTTCTCTTAAGTAGTGAAATAACAATCGCGGATATTGATCAAAAAATATTTCAAAAAGCTTGGGAATTATTCGAGAAAACTGAAAAACTCAGTTTTACAGACTGTTCAACAATTGCCTTTATGGAAATATTTGGAATAGATAAAATAGCTACTTTTGATAAAGAATTTAAAGAAATTAAGAAATTACAAGTAATAGACTCTTAAACTACTTATCACTAATTAACTTAACAAAATCTTTTTTTGAATTGTAAAGTTAAAATTTAAATAAAACCTTCTCAAAATTCTTTATTTTATTTCCATCAAATTCTATCCCTTCTTTCTTGAGCATAATTATTTTTTTCTTAGAACCGTGAGCAA
>JACPNI010000035.1 GCA_016185555.1 Candidatus Woesearchaeota archaeon
AAATAAACTTGTTTGGGAGGCTAGCCACAGTGATAATTATTTAGAAACATTAGCTAAAATAGAATATCCAGATATGTCGTCTAAAATAGTTAAGGTGGGATTGTTTAGAAATCCAGCTAATCAAAATCTTGATGGAGTTGATACTTATGGCATGAAGATTGATAATGCCATTATTCGCGAACAGCAATATACACTATTAAGAAAATTTGCAGAATATATGTTTTTAGATGATCTTAAATAAAATCGGTTGAGGTTAAAATGATAGAAGAAGAGAAATCGGTTATTGAATCTATAATTCAAGAGACAAGAATGAATAAGCTTATTTGGTCTAAGATAAATAACAGAAATTTAGTAACTGAACTGAATAATACAGATGATCGGTTGGGTTTGGGAAAAGTTAATGGTGTTGGAAAATTAAGGAAAGAGTATATTGTTGGGAAAAAAGGACCATCATATCGTTTGGCTATAACTAATGAAGATGGATCTTGTATTTATTTTGGTAGTGTGTTTAGTGAAGATTATGAACCATTAAGAAAATTTGGAGAATATATGTTTGTTGATTAGGAGGTTAAAATGGAGTTAGAAGAAGCAGTTAAACAAATTATAAGAGATACAAGAAGAAATAAACTTGTTTGGAAGACTAATTTGGAGATTGATGGAGCTGATTTTGATAGTAATTATTTAGAAACAGCAGCTAAAATAGGATATCCAGATATGTCATCTGAAATAACTACGGTTAGATTGTTTAGAAATACAGCTAATACTTTGGATGGAGTTTATACTTATAATATGATGATCGGCAATATCCTTCTTCGCGAAAAGCAATATGCACCATTAAGAAAATTTGGAGAATATATGTTTTTAGATGATCTTAAATAAAATCGGTTGAGGTTAAAATGACTGAAGTTAATGAAGTAAGAGGAAAGGATAAAAGAACTATAAGGACAACAGTGGGTTTGGTTAAAAGAATTGATGAGTCCTATAATAAAGATGGAGTGGCTTTTTATAACTCTTTTAAATTTGGTGGTAATTGGTATAAGGGTGTTTTTTTTGCTATTAGTGATTCAGAAGGATTAATACAGCATGCAGAATTCCCAAGAGAGTTTTCCCCACCTGAAAGGGATGCTATTGTCGGAAATTACGTCTCTTATCAATTTACCAGGGATTCAGTCTATAAAGGTGACAATACTTTTTTGAATAGGTTTATCTATGGGATTGAAGTTCTAAATAACCCTGAGGCTCCTTTTAGATCTCCCACATATAAAGGTTGGAAGGTAGAAAGGATTATTTGTTTTGATACTAAAGATGAAGAAGAAAGATCTTGAAAATTAATTAGAAATAGAATTTGTTGATTAAGGGAAATAAATGCAACCAAAAAATTTACAAGCATTAAAATTAGTCACAGATAAAGAATTAGCTGGGAAAAGAAGAGAGGAGATTGAGTCTTATAAAAGATATTTTGAAGTTGTATTAGAAGCACTTCAACCAGATGTTATGCGTACCCTTGGAACAGGTTATTTTTTTGAATTACGTGATGGAACACTTGAAGTTTATTTATATGGAAAGTTATTCCCGACATTAGATAAGGAAAAACTATGGAATAACTATCTTTCATATTACTCTGGTGCTTTAGATGGTGATAGAGATTGGGCGAGTGGTGCCGGGGAAAAGCTTGTTATATGGCGCCAAACAGATAAGAGTCCTATTTTTGTTCACTTATTGCAGGAGGGAAAGCATGAAAATCTTGCAAAAGATTATGATAAAAGATATGAGTCATTAGAGGAACCTGAAAACCATAATCCTTTTTGGTTATGGCCTCTTGAGGAATATGCTGTTATCCAAATGCCTTCAGATTTCTTTAGACAAAGGAATAAAAATATTGATGCAGAACCACAAAAATTATACAAAAAGGTTTTAACTGTTGAAGATGTTGCAAAGCATCCAACATTTGCTCGGTGTGTGCAAAGCAGAATTGAAGAAATTAGTAGGTGGGCTTTAGATAGTAGAACACAAATTAAGAGCGGTAGAGAAAGAATCATTAGAGACAATGAAGAAGTGATAAATAGAATTCTCACAGTTCTAAAAGGTAGGTAAGCTTTTAAATCCCTTTTTTCTTTTGGAATTTTATGGTTAGGGTTTGTGTATTAAAATATGGCTGCACTGCTAATTATGATACATCAAACATAATTGGTGGGTTATTAAATCAGGCAGGTTTTGAAATTTCTGATGAGAAAGATGCAGAAGTTGTTGTGGTTGGGTCTTGCATTGTTAAAGAAGTAACTGCAGAAAAGATATACTATAAGATAAAACAGTTAACAAAACAAAAAAAGAAGATTGTAATCTCTGGTTGTATGGCTGAAGCAGAATATAAAAGATTAAAAAAAGAATTTCCAGAAGCATCCATTGTTAATACCTTTCATGTAACTGAAATAGTTAATGTTGTTAGTGATTTGTTAAATGGGAAAAAGAATTATTTAATTGGTAAAAGAGAAGAAATTTTCTTAGGATTGCCTAAATTAGAAAATGATGAGGCTGCTACTGTTCAAATTGCTCAGGGATGTAAATCTTTTTGTACATTTTGTGAAACTAAAATAGCAAAAGGTGATCTTAAGTCCTTTCCTGAAGATTTGGTTGTTGATGAAGTAAAGAAGTATGTAGACCAAGGCTATAATAGAATAAATTTAACATCAACAGATAATGGCTGTTATGGCTTTGACATAGGGACTGATTTGCCAAATTTGTTAGAAAAAATAGTTGGGATTAAAGGCAATTTTACTATTAGAG
>JACPNI010000036.1 GCA_016185555.1 Candidatus Woesearchaeota archaeon
ACTAAAAAATTAGCTATTAAGTAAACGTTACCTACTAACGTATGTCCGCTTTCTTTTTCCATCTTGCTGAGAGTATGGAGGCGACAACTAAAGGAATTATTGTTTAGTATTATAATAAGCGGGTTTTTGAATTGCAAATAAAGACTGTTAAGCGAGATTTATCTTTGTTTCAATGGATGTAGCTAACTTAACAGCTACTAAAAAATAAATTAATCTTTTTCTTTGCATTCAGTATGTTCTTGTTTGTGCATTGCTTTTCTATTGCAAAATTATCTGCTGCAGCCTCTTCGTCATCAAGATCCTTATTAAAACTTGCAAATCTTGATAACGGTGAGAAGATTCTTAGAATTAAGGTGGAGAACTTGTACAGTGAGGATCTGTTATGGACATGGTAAAATTCATGCAGCAACACCGCTTCAAGCTCTTTTTTGCTAAGCAATTCAATCATACCTACTGAGATGAATATTGAAGAACTTATTGTTGAATATGAAAATGCATCTGGTTTTGCATCATCAATGAGAAACACCTTTGGGGTCTTAATGCCAAGTTTCTTTGCTTCTTTATTGACAAATCTTAATATTGTTTTTTCTTTAAGTTTTTTTGTATTTTTTGAACTGAATAATTTTGGCATAACAAAATACCCAATCAGAACTGATAGGATTATAGCACCAATTCCGGTATAAATAACAGTTTCTGTAACCTTGATGGCGCAATTTGATATTAAACCGGACAGAACATTCATATCACAGCCCAAGGAAAAAGCGAACATAAATGGCGGGAGTATTAGGAAGAATAAATGAAGATATATAAAAAGCACTTTAAATCTGTTTTTCTGAACTCTTTTAATTAATACGAATGTTGTTATTGCAAAGAGTACTGACAATAAAGAGATGTACATTTTGAAAGGGCTATTTAAAAAAGTTTCAGTTAAGCGCAGTATTTCATGTAGCATTATTATCTTCTCTTTGAAAACCTTTCATTGAAGTAATTGACTGCAGTAGAGCCGAACTTGTTTATTAGGGTATTAACTGCATTTTCAACAACTGATGCTTCAAATTGTTTTTGGTTCTTTTTTGGATAGTAGATATATCTTACCCCGCCAGGAGCAGTTTCTATTTTCCTATCAACTACTTTTTTCTGGTATAGCCTGTCAAGTATAACCGCAACACTGCTCAATGCCGCTTTTTTCTTTTGTTTTTTAAGGATATCGTAAAGCTCTTTAACCTTCATTGATTTATCCGGCCATAATAACTGCAGGAGATCTTCTTCCAGGGGACTTAAGATTGAATTAAAGTTCTTAACATTAAGCCTTTTCATAGATTTTTATAAAGTCAGTTTATTTAAATATTTTACGAATTTTGTAAAGTAACAGATAAATTTAAAAATAACGCTTTATTATCATGGATTATGCAGAAAAAATTCATTTACTTTCTATGTTTCTTGTTGATATTGTCGATAATAGGGAATGTATTTTTTTATAACTCAAATAACACCCTAACATCAATGAACGTTAATACTATTAGTTATATTAACCATTTAGAAAATGTTTCTGGTATCGGAAGACTAGGTTCTAATCATGTCCATGCTGATTTTATGATGTACATAAATGGAAATTTAGCGGACTTTTCTTCTGACAGATATCGGCTTAGAAATAAATTTGTGCATTTTGAAGGTGTGGGAGATACGATTCATGTTCATGCTACTGGAATAACTTTAGAGAATTTCTTTAATACATTAGGAATAAAAATTAATAAAGATTGTATTTTATTTGAAAAAGAATATTGCACTAATGGAAATAATAAGCTTTGGTATTATGTTAATGGCAGGCAAATATCAAACGTTAATTATTTAATCAAAGATAATGACCGAATATTAATATTATATGGCAGTTATAGTGAAGAAGAGATAAAGAAACATATTAGTCATTTAGAGAATATTTCAATAAAACAGGATAACCATTCTGGTGATTAGGTAAAATTTGGAGGTGTAAGATGAAGGTAATTGATGATCTGGAGTTCTATAGAGGTATTGAAGCTGAGGTAAGAAGCAATATGAAGAAATTTGAAACATCGCTGGTTGAGGTTGCAAAAAAAGCAGTTAAAGAAGCAGGTTTTGAAATTGGCAGTTATCCTGTTGAAGGTTATTATTATGAAACCCAGGAATTAACAACATACTTTAAATGTATCAGAACATTGCAGGAGAAGCTTACAGAGAAAAAAACCCAGTCTATAAAGAAGTTACATAATATATATACACATAAAATATTCGGTTTAAATAAAAGCAGAAGAACAGCTCTTGATATGGAACATGGTGACCCGGATTTAGCACCAGTAACAGTATCTCCAGTAAGAGATCCAGTATATTATGCAAGCAAAGAAGCTTTTGAAAAAGAAGGCAAATGGACTATTGATAATATCATGAAGAGTATTGACCTAAATAATCTGGGCACTTGCTTGGTTGGTTTAGCGGTTCTTGTTGATAATATTAACAAAGGTAAGAAATATAATCCGTTAGCAACCTGCCTGGCTTGTGAAACAACAGTTCTTTCAAGAGAGAAGGTTTGTGCAGTTACAGCATTTATGCCAAAATCAGTAGACTGGCGTGTTTCTAAAAGAGTTGAGGATTATGGCAAAGAGGTTGTGAGTGGTTATAATGATCTTTTTGGAAAGAATAACTTTAAGGGAAAACTGAATTACGTAACACCAGATAATATCGAAGGAATTCTAAAAAGTGTAGACAGCATTATACGATGTGTGAACCTAAATTGTGTTGATGATAATGGAAGGAAATCATTTTATCACTGGGCTATTAAGCCTAAGCAAAAAACCAAGAAAGATGCTTCTACAATTGATGCTTATAAAGTTGTTGACTTCATGGACAGCAGGATAGTAACAACTAAAGACTGGAGAGAAATAACAAATTAAGTCACCAATAACTTTATATAGTAATTATGTTACAAATATTGTAAAATTAATCTAAACTGTTACTGAACCTTCGAAAGTAATATTGAAGTAAAATCACCTCTGATGGTTCTTTAGAACTAAATGGGATTCACTCCAGAGGCTGTAAAAAACAACTTGAATCAGTAACTAATCTTCAGTTGAACATTTAGAAAAATGAAAAAAGCAGAAATTGATGGAATGACAATTTTATTAATCCTGGTTCTAATAATAGCCCTAGGGTTTCTGATTTATACTATTACCTCGACAATTGATTTATTTAAAAATAAGAGTGAGCAGCAGATTTCCGTCAATACTCCTGCAAGAATGTCTCGTATGACTTTAACAGGCTTTGACAAGCAACTAGCAATTGAATTTATGGACAAAAACCATGACGGAAAATGTGATGCCTGTGGTATGCCTGTAGAGATATGTATGGATTCCGGGCAGATGCAGTGTAATATGGATTCACGATCAACAATAGGTATTTTAGATTCTGCACATATTCATGCAGACTGGAAAATTTATATCAATGGACAGTC
>JACPNI010000028.1 GCA_016185555.1 Candidatus Woesearchaeota archaeon
ACTCTTAAGGGCCCATACTGGTTTCCTCTAGATAAGGCTAAAGGTGATCTTTTATCATCGGAATAAACTAACTCAAAATTAGGATAATCTTTTCCATCAAATAAATACAGATTGGCAAATAATGTTCTCTTAACTCTCGGGGATAAATAAAGTACAGCACCGATTTTATTTATTTTATTCCCATTTATTTCTGGTATAACTCTTAAGCAACCATCTAATCCTTTATTGTATTCAAATAGCTTGCCTTCAAAGTATAAGCATTTGAGTGGGATACTCTTCTCTTTGCCATTCAAGTATACTACTGCCTGCGGTTGTCCTAGTAATGTTTCGGTTTCATTATTCTTAATTGTAGTAACGGGCAATAAAAATCCAATAATGCCTGATGTTTCTGCCGGGTATATCGTATCATCATAAATATAATCCTCTTCAAATGGTAAAGCTCCAGCATTATCATTTTTAAATGCAAAAATCGTTGTATTACCAACTTTTTTTACAACGTCGTAGATCTCAAATGTGCTAATATAAGAGTAGCGGTCAAAATTTTCATCAGATCAAATTAAAGAATATGTATCATATTTCCCTATATCTGATGGATCAAGCAAGACATAGCTTACATTATGGGACTTTAGCCATTCTAGTGCTTCTGTTTCATTTTGTGCTGTTAAAAAATGTCTTCCCATCAGATAATTCCAGTAACCTATTGTATTACCCCCATCAGTAACTGTTGGCCTTTCTGCTAGCGTTTGTACATAATATCCATAATCCCACCAGTGTGCAAATACAGCATCCTTTGGTGTATTCTGCTTCACCCATTCCATTGCTATATTCCATTGCACTTTATTACCAGGGCCAGAATCAGCAGCCAAATAAACTGCACGTGCTGAATAATAGTATAAAGACCAGCCAAATATTAGGAACAATATTATATAAAAAGCATATTTAACATGATTTTTCTTGTTGCTATCTTTAACTAGCTGATAAGTCTTTACTATCAAGTATGATATAAATATTATGACGATTGGTGCAAATACAAACAAAGATCTGTTTGCAGTTCTAGCGGCTATTGCGGTAAGCGAGGATAAGATAAGAACAAGAGTATATCTCTTATCTAGTTTGCTGAATCCACTAAAAGATTCCTTATCTTTATAATATAGGTAGATGTATAACAAGAGAAATGTGCTGATAAAAATTAAAAAAGAACCAACATAAAATGCCTGCGATATTAATGTCTTTCCGTCAAATATTGAATCTCGGTCATATCTGCTAAAAATAATGGCAAATAATAATAATGTATAAGTAATAGTTAATCTCCATTTATATTTGTGCAGAATTTTAATGTATCCATAAAAGAAAAAGATAGATCCTATAATAAACGACCAAAATAGAATGTGGAAAAATGGAAGCCCACCCAACAAATTATTCGGACCAAAGAGTACTATCCATTCTGTTAAATACAATGGTCTGTTTTCAATCACTGTTAATTCCCAACGACTATCGCTTTTGCTAATGACCAATTCAAATATTCTTCTTATAATATCTAAAATAAAATTTGGTCCTAGAATAGATACAGCACATATCAACCCAACTATAAAAATTATAAGGGGACAGTATATTCCTTCTGGAAGAGTAAAAAGCGAATAAAGTTTCTCTTTCAATTTTAAAATATTCAGTTCAAATACAAAGAACTGTATTAACACTACAATAAACGTAAACAAAAGAATCCACCCTATAAAAGAATAGATAAAGAAGTTAAGATTATATCTATCTGGGAATATTGAATAAAGGAATAAATAAGAAAATAATGCCCAGGATAAAAATAAATAAATATCCTTCCTTGTTAGTTTGCTGAAGAGATTTTCTACAAGCATCAAGCCACATAAGGTAATAATTACAAAAGCTACCCCACCCCATATAGCCCCCAACATGCCCGTAGTTAAGCCTGAAACAGCTCCAAATAATATAGCATACCTTATTCTTCTAGACTGCCATCCAACTATAAAAAAATAAAATGCTGCATAAAAGAATATCATGGCCAATGCTTCTTTATCAGATACACCCGACATTGTCCTAAATAAATAAACAGGTATTACTGTAAGGAATAATGAGGATATCAAGGCAACCTTTGTTCCAAATAATCTTTTAACAAGCAAATAAAAGAAAGGCAATGCCAAGACAAAAGCTACTGCCGGATAAAATATATCTACTTCTGTTAATGTTAAATTTGGATTAAAGAAGTGCAGGAATTTATACAGATATACAATAAACCCTGACAAGAATGAAAACTCTTCTGTTCCTGTAAATCCAACTGGATAACTTCTTAATGGATCTGTTGCAAATAAGCTTCCATGCTCCAGTATATATCTCGCATACCTTAATACTAAATGGGCATCTGGGTCCAGAAGATATTTTCCCTGTAGGAGATTAAGATTTAGTGTTCTGATATAATATCCAAACCATGCAATTAAAGCGAGAATTATATATACAAAATATTCTTTCTTTCCTTTTAGAAA
>JACPNI010000019.1 GCA_016185555.1 Candidatus Woesearchaeota archaeon
GAAACTTAGAGTTAGTTAAAGAACCATTAGAGGAATGTTTAATGGAAGATAAATTTCTTGGAATAGGATTAATAGGATTAGAAGACTGGTTAGAAAGAGCGAGCAAGCAGGGTCTTCCTCCCAATGATGTAAAATCAGGAAACCTAAATTATTGGTATCCTAAAAATGGTGCTGTCGCGGGGTTCGGTGCGTATTCCGTTTGGGTTGGCCTGGATTGTAACGGGAGTCCGCTGGGCTCGGATCCCGGGCTTGGGATACGTCTAGCAAAACTTAAGGAATAAAAATGGAAACTAATTTAGATTTAAAAGTTAATGAAGCATGGAATAATGCATTAAAGAATTGGAATTATCCCTCAATCCCAAGAGTAGTGGCAGTAAAATCAAGGAGTGAAATTAATAACTTAGGGAAGGATATTGCTCCTCTTCTGCAGAAACAGTTAGCCTTTATGAAATTTCCCGAGTTTCAAACATATGCAAATCTTGAATACATAGCAGAAAAATTTCCAGAGGACCCGGAAAGAGGTTTAAATGTAATATTAAATCATGAGGTTGGCCATAGATTCTGTCCATATGATACAATCACTTTAATCTTATTACAGCATGCAGTTAAAAAAGAGCTTCAGGGAGAAAAGCTACCTTATAGTTTGGATATGGCTGCACCAATAATCCTAAATCTTTTTGCAGACACATGTGTTAATACTTTTTCAGTTAAAAAAGATGATAAAGATCTGCCTTGGGCATATAGCCAGTTAAGTCAAAGTAAGGAAAGTAGGAAAAGCAGGCTTTGGCATGTTTATGCTAAAAGCAAGGAATTAATATGGAACAAAACTATACTCCCAGAGGATGTAAAATTAAAAAAAGAGGAAGTGGAAGCTGCTGAAAAAATAGCTGGGTTGTTCAGTAATGATTTTTTTGATAGTTCTAAATGGAATAAGAGAATAAGAGCATATGCAAAAATAATCAGCAAGTTTTTAGATAATGAATCTGGTGATAAAGGCTCTTCTCTTGACGATATTGCGGGAAATATTCCAAAGGAGATAGATGAAAAAACAGCAGAAGAATTAGCTAAGAGATTATCTGAAATTGGAAAAGATGGCTTGCCTACAAATCCTTCCGGATTAAAAGAATTTAAAGATATAATGGCTGGGTTTGGTCATGGTGATGAAAAGAAGGCGAGTATAATCTTTTATGACCTGCTATCAAATTCATATAGTGTAATGTTTACAACCAAGCCTTTTGGAAGGCCAAGGGTTAATCCATTCCAGCCCATAAAATGGACACCTTCTATGAGTGTTGAGAAACTAGATGTAAATTACTCAGTTCAGGTTGGTGGCAGAATAATCCCCGGTGTTAATTCTTATGCATGGAATACAAGAAAACGTGATTTACACGGCGGCTTTGAAGAGGTTATACCTAACTTGGATTTATACTTAGACAGTTCAGGAAGCATGCCGGATCCTATTCAAACAATAAGCCTTTCTGTTTTAGCTGGTTTTGTAGTTGCAAAAAAAGCACATAAAAAGGGCGCTTCAATAAGGGCTACTATTTTTAGTGGTAGTGGTCAGTATAAAACCCAGGAATTTACAAGGGATTTAGCAAAGATATATGATGTATTGGTGGTGCATTATAATGGTGGTACTGTTTTTCCAATAAAGGAACTTCTTAAAGCATTAAACCCCAGACAAGTATTAGCAATAACAGACACTTTTATAGGAAATGAAAAAGAAGTTTCTGATGCAATATTGGAATTTAGAAAAGGGCATAAAGACAATAAATTTTCTGTTTATGCACTAAAACAGGCAGAAAGTGATAGCTATTTGAAAAGGGCTGGTGCTGAAGTAATATATGATACAACAACAGAAATATTTAAAAAAGTAATAGGAAAGGCTGAAGAGGTTTATGCAAGATGAGCGGCATTCCTACGGTAAACTTAAGTGCAGAAGATCAAAAAAGAATTTACAGAGATTTGTTTAGAGAGAAGCCTGTTCCAGTAAAAGTAGATCCAAGAGAAGAGGATTTAGAAGATAGATTAAAGCAAAAAGAAGCCATTGAAGAGAAGCATAGAAGAAGGAATAATCTAGGTGCTGGAGTTTGTTTTGGAAGTCTTTTAATTTTTTTCGGGTCTATTGGGTTTGGGTTAAGTTATAATGAATTTGCACCATATAGAAAAGATCCTATGGTTGTTGAATATTTGGGTAAAAAACTGCTGTTAATGTACTATAGAGATAAAAAAGACAAAATATTAAGTGATCCTGACTATAATTTGGAAAAGGATTTAGATGATGGTGCTAAACGTCAGAGTGATATAAAAGAAAGAGAAGGAAAAAAAGAGGTTGCAGCCTATAATTATTTTCTTTATAAATCCCAATTTTTCTTTCTTCCAGGTATTTTAATTGGGGGTTCAGGCGTGATTGGTTCTTTAATATATGGGTGTAAAAATTATAAAAATAAAGAAAGAGAACTTAAGGCTTTAGGATTTTAAAATGACACGTGAAATAATACCGTTAATTCCAGTACCAAGGTTAACTGATGCAAGAATGAAGGAGTTATATGATAAATTAATGAATCAACCAACTAAACCAACTCCAGGAAACATTAGGAACCCAGAAGATTATATATTCCTGGAAGCAAAACAACATGGAACTTACTCTTATCCTGATTTATTAGTTTCAATGCATAGATTAGGGTTAAATGAAGACGTGCAAAAAGCAGCAAATAAATTAGATCTTATTGTAACTAATACAGCGCAAGAGCAAGATGGACATCAGTATATAGGTAATATTAATCATGAACAAGCGATTAAACTAGTAATAGAATCTGGTTATATACCAGTAAACCTAAGATTGTTTGTAGACTTCTTAAAAGAGATAAAATCTGGTTTAAATGGAAAAAAGAAGGTATATGATGGAGATAAGAATATAGTACCTTACAATAGATTATTAACAGCATGGAATGAGATTACAGAAGTAAGAGAACTTTGGAGAGGAGAATGGTTTTCTGATCAATATACAAAGCTAAAAGGCAAATTTTATGTTTCCTTTTATAAAATAAATAATAGAGAGTTAGAGCCAGTAACAGAACAACTCGATCAAGATATATTAATGGTAGATAGACCAATTAACTTTGAAGACTGGTTGAATAATGCTACAGTACATGGAACACCAAGAAATAATTCTTTTTGTGTAGCTGACTTGCGTTATTGGCACCCTATAGAAGAAGGAAAAGCATGGTTTGGTATTATAAACAGCGAAAAACGCTTCGGTTGCGATATGGATTCTTCGTATTTGAATACTTGGCTTGGGATACGACCAGCAAGAATTAAGGAATAAAAATGGAAACTAATTTAGATTTAAAAGTTTGAAAAAGATTACTTATTTTTCTTGTAAATAATATATAATACCAGCATTATAATAATTGCTGCTAAGATTGTTATAAGGCTTGATGTGCTGAATTTTTTCTCAGTGGTTTTTTCTCCGGTTCTGCAATCTTGTGGACAGGTTATTTTATCTTCATTATTGCATATATTATTGCCGCAGTAGTTTGAATATTTAGTTATATCAATACTGAAAACTTCAGAGTCTTTCTTATAAATCTTAATGTACTTGGCGCTGTTAAAAAAAGGCAGTGTTTCAGTCAGGTTTACATTTTTAAGCGTAACAGCTCCACCGCCTCGTTCATCTTCAAAATAAATAACATTGCCTATTGGTAGATTATTTTCCCAGAGAACTGAACTGTCATATTTTATCACCTTTATATTATACTCTAGATTTTCATTATAGCTTTTTTCCCTGTAAAACCCTTCCATCACTCCAATACTGCTGAAGTTGAATTTTCCATTACTGTAGCTTAGCTCAACAAGGTAAATGTTGTCTAATGCCAGAACCGGTAAGGTGCTTAATAATAGAAATAGCAAGGTTATTGGTATTTTCATCTGTATCTCTCCAATAACCTTCTCAAATGCCTTTCATTAACAGGACCAAAGTCACCATTCTGGTCAAGCATAATTGAGTTTACTTCAATAGGGCGATAAAGGCCGTATCTTCTGTATTTGCATCCTTCGAAACAGCCTATACCGCCTATGCCTGTTAAATTTTGCCATTTGAGGCATTGTGTATTGTTATCACAGTTTACATCCTCTGGATAGTAGGGTATATCAGCACCGTCTGCAGAATATTCGTCTACTAATCCACCAAAACTATGGCCGAATTCATGAATTGGTACATTGAAAAAAATGCCTCTCCTTGTAGTTGTTGTAGTTGGTAAGCCAGAACCACCGTAACTTTCATTGTTTACAACAGCAATAACCTCGTTAAAAGGGCATTTTGACAACACAGCCCTCATCAGTTTACTATTATCACAACAAATTAATCTTGTAATATTATAGCAGTTAAACGTGCACCCAAGATCTTCCTCCGGGTTTATTGCATAAAAATTAATCTTATCTTTGTTTTCCTTAAATGGCATAAATTTTAATACCTGTTCTTTAATTGCCATTGTATCTTGTAAAAATAAATCTTGATTTGAGGGGCCATACTTATCCCCGATTATGACTATCTTTAATTTATAGTTCCTTGGTGTATTATCCTGCATGACAATACAGCCATCTGATAAGCCAGGGCCTGTAAAGTTGATCAGGTTTACACTCTCCGTCAATAACTCACCATTGTTTATTTGATTAGAGCATTGAACTTTTGCTTTTCTTAGCTGTGTTATGAGGCTATACTTGTCTTGTGGGAAATTATCAGGGAAACTGTATGTTAGTATGGTTCCACTTACAAATTGGCTGTTGGTATTGCTGATTAAGATATTACTTAAATTAATCGGACAGTTATTTCCTTCGTTCTTTGTACAATTATAATATTGGAGATTCGCTTTATCTTCTATAAACTGAGTAATGTCGTATAATGTGCCGTTTGATTTTTTTAAAAAGAAGCAAACAGTGGCATTAAGGTTTGGTCCGTTATTTTTTAGTTTATAGTACCACACCAGTTCATCCCCACCCGAATATTTTGCTGGGTAAGGGATGTAACGAATCCTTTGCCCGCTTATTTGACCAAGATAATCTTCTTTATTTAATGATGTAGTTAAATCAAATCCTCCGATAGCATAAATATTATTCGTCAGGAGAATAAGAAAGATAGTTAGTATGATAATTTTTTTCATTTCAATTTGAATTAATGTTTAATAAGTATAAATATTTACTTATTTTTAGTTTGTAAAATTAAATGGACAGCTTCACCGGCTTACTTTCTACTCCTTTTAAATAGGGTTTTTTTAGTAAACATTTGAAAAGTTAAAAATGGAGTTGACGATCCCATTGTAATAAAGAGTGGACAGCTTCCCCAGCTTCCCGTGCAAAAGCACAGCACAACCAGGAACGTTGATCTGCTTAACTTTCTCGT
>JACPNI010000045.1 GCA_016185555.1 Candidatus Woesearchaeota archaeon
GCTTCTTTACAATAATTTCTTTCTTCTTTAATTTATCTTCTAAAGTATCTTCTCCTGGATCTACTTTTACTTTAATAGGCTTCTCTCTAAACAAATCTTTGTAAATTCTTTCCTGATTTTCTACACTTAATTTCTTTACCGTGATATAATCACCCATGTTGTATAAACCTCTTCAGCCTTTCCTCAACCATAGGCTCCTCCTCTCTTCCCATGGTATTCAAATCTAAACTTTTTTTCTCCTTTACTATTTCGATATTCTCTTAAATCGGTTTTTCCTAAGGGGCATGCTCCATTGCGGGCTTCATATGATAATCTATCTACTTCCTGCAACCCATGCTCTATATTACTAACTAAATTATTTTTTAGCAGAATCTGTGCTATTTCATCTCGTGTAAAAAACCCAGAATTATATCTGTATGAATTTACAAAGTTAAAAACTCTTCTAAAGAAGTTGTATTCAATACCAAATAACCCTGCAAATTCTTCTTGTGCTTTTTCTTCTAATTGATCAACAGCAACCATGCCACCCTTTACTAAACTAGTTAAATCCATCTTGGGATATTTTTTGCTTCCAGAATTCCCAGAGTCTTCAGGATCAGGATTATATGGTATTTGTGGTTTAGGATTCATTAACTGTTTATATAACTCTTGCATTCTTTCATCAGTTAATTTCGGTACCGGGATTAACGGTATTATTTCATGCGTCATTTTAGTCTATTATGAATCTCTAAAAACAAAATTTTTCAATAACCCCAGTATTTAAAATTATCTTCAAGGTCTATAATTCATTTATATGTAAATCTGGTTGCTGGGCAACATATTTATACTACTATAACTTAAACATCAGGAATGGAAGAGAAATTCCTTGAAATAGCCAACTTCAGAATAAGATATTTAGAAGGAGGAGAAGATAGCCAACTTCAGAATAAGATATTTAGAAGGAGGAGAAGGAAACAACCTACTATTCCTCCCGGGGGTTTATTGCTCCTGCGATGATTACCATAATTTAATAGAACAGCTCTCAGAAAGATACAGGGTTTATGGTTTGGATCTTCCGGGGTTTGGGCGTTCTTCTCAATTAGGATCAGTTTTAGCTGTGGATGATTATACCAAGATAGCTGCTGAGTTTATAAAAAAACTAAAATTAAAACACTTAACTATAGTTGCCCATTCTGCTGGTGGTCTGGTTGCTTTAAATCTAAGGCTGTACAGGACTTTTATAAAAAACATAGTTCTTATTGACTCTGCAGGCATTAGCAATAACCTTACAATGCACAGTTTTATGAGATTATTGCTTTATGAATTTCTTGAGTTATATAAAGGGCATAAACTCAACACAAGAATCAGGGTTTTTACAAGCTTTTCTTCAAGGATAATAAAGAGCTTGTTTGACAAGAATCTAAGAAATACAATAAGCAATGGATTAAATTATAATTTTGAAACTTTAGACAAGATTAAAATCCCTATTTTAATATTGTGGGGAGAGAATGATAAAATAACACCAATTTCAAATGCTTATGACCTTAAAGAAAAATTAAAGTATTCAAGGCTTGTAATAGTAAAGAATTCTACGCATGCATGGTGTATGATTCATCCAGAAAAGGTTATAAGGGTAATGGAACTCGAAAAGTTCTGATGAGATGCAGATTATGCAGGGATACAGCAGTATATGAACCTGAAAGATTTTGCAAAGAACACTTCATTAAGTACTATGAAAAGTTGTAATATTAAGCAGGATTAAAGGTAAAAGGGTTCTGGTTCCTGTATCTGGGGGTAAAGATTCTTCTGCTTTAGCATTTGTTTTAGCCAAGCATAAGGAAGAATACAATATAGGCATGGAATTATTGTATCTCCATCTGGGCATAGGTAGTTATTCTGATCATGGTTTAGAAGCTTGCAGGAGATTATCAGATCAAATAGGGATAAAGTTAAATGTGATTACCATGAAAGATGAGTATAATACAACTGTAGATGATCTTAAAGATAAAAATGAAAAAATATGCTCTGCATGTGGCACTGTTAAAAGGTATTTGATGAATAAGTTTGCTTTTGAGAATAATTTTGATTTTGTTGCTACTGGCCATAACCTGGATGATGAAGCTGCTTTTGTCATGCACAACGTCTTCAACAGGAATATTGACCAGCTGAGCAGAACCGGCATGGTCACAAAAACAATAAGGGAAAACAAGCTTATTGGAAGGGTTAAGCTGCTTTATTACCTTACTGAGAAAGAGAACATGCTGTATTGTATTCTGAATAAGGTCAACTTCTATAATGAAGAATGCAAAAATGCTTCAGGAAACCAGCAGATTAAGAACAAAGAAATACTGTATAAGCTGGCTGATTCCAGGGATAAAAAGTTAAGCATAGTCAAAACCATTGATAAATTAAAGAAAAATTCTGATGTTAAGGAATGGGTTCCCAGTTATTGCCCTGAATGCGGTTTTCCTACAACCAAAGGAATTTGCAAGTTCTGCAGGACTATTGCTGGTTAAGCTCTTTTATCTTTGTCTTTTTTTCAAAAGGAACCAATAACAAGCTGCCGTCTTCTTTTTCCTTTAAAAAATAGGTTTTATTCTTGTATTCTATTATTGTTTGATCTTTTTTATTGCCTTTTATATCCTCAAGGATCATTGTAAATTCGTTTGGATCTGCATATCCTTTTTCCAAATCGCTTACATCTGTCTTAGCCCCGCCATATTTGTAGTCAGTATAAGGTTTTAGGATAGTTGGCTGTTTCCATGCTATCAAAGGCAGGCTGCTTAGGATTATTGTAATTAAAGTTTTGTTTTTCATGCTTATTTCCTGTTTAGTCAAATTTTTAAAACTTTTGAATTAGATTTAGTGATATACAGAAGAGTTGGCTAGCTGACATATTAAGAGACTGGCATCATAATAGTAACCAAATTCTTCCCCTTACAAATACAGTAAAAACGAAATATTTAAATAGTTAGTAAGGGTAACTATTCCTGTGAGACTTATAAAAAAAGGTGGTTATTACTACTTGAAACATTCCTTTAGGAAAGACGGCAAAGTTATAACAAGAGAGAAATATTTAGGAAGAGAAATCCCAAAAAATATAGAAAAAACAAAGCTTGAGCTGCTAAAAGAAAGTCAAAAGTCGCTATACATGAATCTAGAAAAGATACGATATAACTTTCAACAAGAATGGAAGAGATGCCCGGAAAGCGCCAAGCAAAGGGAAAAGGAAGAGATAGCCTTAGCGTTTACGTATAATACGAATGCTATTGAAGGTTCAACTATAACGCTCGAAGAAACTCGGGAAATAATTATAGACAAAACCGCACCGAATAAACCATTAAAAGACATTCGAGAGACAGAAGAGCACTTTAAAACATTCTTAGAAATGTTGGATAAGCCAAAGAAGATTTCTAAAGAGCTATTATTAAAATGGCACCAAGATATATTTAGAGAAACGAAACCAGATATCGCCGGCAGATTCCGGGATTTCTTAGTTAGGGTAGGTCCTTATCGTGCTCCTGATTGGCAGGACGTGAAAGATTTAATGAAAGGCTTCTTTAAGTTTTTAAAAGAAGCTAAACTGAATCCTGTAGAGCTTACTGCAAGAGCACACTACAAATTTGAGAAAATTCATCCATTTGGCGATGGAAATGGAAGAATTGGTAGACTGATAATGAATCATATTTTATGGCATCATGGGTATCCAATGATTATTATTGAATACGCCAAAAGAAAGTCCTATTACAAAGCTTTACAAAGAAATGAAGATGGTTTTGTGAATTACTTTTTAAGAAGATACTTAACTGTTCACAAGAGAAGATATGTATAAACCACGGCGATGCTTATTGATCCTTGCTTCTTAGATCCTATGTAAGTTAATGACATTTTAACGCTCCTGGAGAATTCGATAGATTATTAAATATCCCCATCTTTCTTTTATTTTTGGAATGAGACTCAACAAAGATTTTATTTCTACAAAGGATTTAACTAAAGAGGATATTCTCTACATTCTCGATATTGCAAAAAGAATCGAGGCTATGAAAAAAGAAGAAAAAATTAATTTACTTAATGGCAGGGTATTGGCTACCTTATTCTTTGAACCTTCAACAAGGACAAGATTAAGCTTTGAAAGTGCAATGAAACAACTGGGTGGGGCAGTAATCGGATTTGCAGATAAAACAGTAACCTCTGTTGCAAAAGGTGAGTCTTTAATGGATACAATAAGGGTTGTTGAGAGATACTCGGACATAATTGTAATGCGGCATCCATTGGATGGTGCTGCAAGACTGGCTGCGGATATAGCAAAAATTCCAATAATAAATGCCGGTGACGGGAGCAACCAGCATCCTACACAAACATTGCTGGATATTTATACCATACAAAAGATTAAAGGAAGGCTGGAAAATTTAAGCATAGGCTTCTTAGGAGACCTAAAATACGGAAGAACAGTGCATTCTTTAGCTCTAGCACTATCCTTATTCAATGTTAATCTTTATTTTATTTCACCAAACCTGCTAAAGATGCCATCATACCTGATAAATGAAATAAAAAAGAACAACCAGAACATAAAAGAAACTGAAAATATTGACGAAATAAGCAAAGAACTGGATGTAGTCTATGCCACCAGGATACAAAAAGAAAGATTCTCAGATATAATGGAATATGAAAAATTAAAAGAATCATACAAACTTAAAAAAGCAGATCTTGTTAATTTTAAAAGTGATGTAAAAATCATGCACCCATTGCCAAGGGTTGATGAATTAAGCTATGATCTGGATGATACGGAAAATGCTGTTTATTTTGATCAATTGGCAAATGGAATCCCTATAAGGCAGGCTTTGATCTGCTTATTGCTCGGAGTATTACAATGAATAAGGATGAATTAAAAATAAAGACTATTAAGGATGGAACTGTTGTTGATCATTTGCCGGCATATACAGCACTAAAAGTCTTTGAAATACTTAATCTTCAGAAGCATATCAGGACAATAACAATTGGAATTTGTGTTCCTTCAAGCAAAATGGGAATAAAGGATATTCTGAAAATAGAGGATAAAGAACTTTCTAAAGAAGAGGCAGATAAAATTGCCTTAATAGCGCCTTATGCTACTATAAACATAATCGAGAATTTTGCGGTTATAAACAAGAATAAGGTAGAAATACCGGACAAAATAGTAAATTTGATGAAATGCATAAATCCAAATTGTATATCCAACCATGAACCGGCTGACTCTATATTTTATTTAGCAGATAAAAAAGATATCTTACTAAGATGCCATTATTGTGAAAGAATAAATGGGGTTAACTCGGAAAGTCTGATGCATAAGTCTTAGTGCATATTTTAATCGCGGGTAGGGATATCAGAGTTCG
>JACPNI010000046.1 GCA_016185555.1 Candidatus Woesearchaeota archaeon
TAATCTTCTGGAATTCTTAAATCTGTGCTCATCTTGTTATTTTTTGTTTTCTTAATTTAAGTTTTTTCTTTTAAAATTTTTCTTATTGGATTTATTATCTTTTCTAAATATGAAACAACCATATTTTTAAGGTCCAAGGGATGTAAATTTCCTTCAACGTATAATTTAGCTAATTCCTCATAACTTCCAAGTTCTAAATTACCACCAAACTTTGTTGATCTTTCTATCTTAATAGTTGAGAACCTTGAAAAAATTATAAATCTTACTATTTGTAAAATTGGATTATCTTCTACAATTTTTTCAGGACAATAAGCGTTTTTGATTGTACTTTTTATTTCTTCATAGGCGTCTATAATAGAGAGCCCGGATCCTGGACTGCTTTTTGACATTTTTTCTCCAGGGCCTTTTAAAGAATTGATTAGTGGGGTATGAACTGCAATAAAATCATGATGTAAAATATGACTCATATCTTTTCCAATCATATGTACTTTTCGCTGCTCCAAACCTCCTTCAGCAACATCTATATTTAGATATTTGATATCGACAACCTGCATTAAAGGATACCATAATTGAGATATAGATGCGTGTTCTATGTCGCGTGCTATCTCCTGCATACTTTTTAACCCGCGATTAATTGTAGAATGTTGAGCAAGCTCCATAACATCCAATTGATAATCCTTATTAAATTGAAAGCTACTTCCAACAATAATTTCTGCTTTTAATCCTAGAACTTTAATTGCTCTTTTCCAATTTTCAATCTCCTTTTTAATTTCAATTCCAGAACCCTTCTTATTTAAAAGCGCATGAACATCGGCAAGGAGAACCTTTACTTTAAACCCTGCTTTTTCAAAATCCATCAATTTAGAAATCGTTACAAAATGTCCCAAATGTATTGGACCGGAAGGTTCATACCCACAATAAACAACCGGATTTTTTTTCTCTTTGAGTAACTTTATTAAATTCTCCTCAGTAATTATTTCTTCTGTATTCTTTTTTATTAAATTAAATCTTTCTTCCAAGTGCATAATGAGAATAGCAAATTCTAATTATTAAATCTTTCTCTAGATACGGCTTTGCGTGAAAACTAAACTAATATAAACAGGATATAAATACCTTTCTAATAGATGAAAGAGGAGCTGCTTTTTAGAACTGCTTTGGTTTTTTCTTTAGTTGGAATAGCAATTTTATTAGTTCTAGGAAACTCAATTAAACTTGAGTATAGTGAGATTTCTACCATAGAAAAAGGAAAAGTTGGAGAGAATATTAAAGTTAAAGGCGTAATTATAGACAAAAAAGAACTGCAGTCATTATATCTATTCAAGATAAAGGATGAAAGCGGTGTTATCAGTGTAGTTATCTTTAAAGACGATAAAAACTCGGTTTATCTGAAGAAGGGCCAGATGATTGAGGTTGAGGGCATTGTTAAAAAATACAAGGATGAGCTTGAAATAGAAGCCAATAAAATAATTATATGAAATAAAATATTACCGGTATAACCAAGCAGCCCATTAGATTTATTCTTGCTAAATTCTTCGAGATTGGGATCAATCCAACAAAAGTAGCAATTAAAAGAACCAGTAAGCCTAAAATGCCTGAGATAAAGAAGGTTAATAATAAAATAAAAGATAATATAAAAATAACAAGAAGGCTGTAATTTATTTTTGATATCACTTGGGAAAAAACCTTGGCAACCTTAAGTGTGATTAAAAAAGAAAGGCTTCCTACCAACAATGCAACACCAAAGAAAAGGATGAGGTTATTAAAAGAAAGCTTTTCCATTATTTGGGATATAGCTACTGCTGCGCCATTTCTGGTTTTTGATATAGTATAAAAAGCAACAAAGCTTAGCATCATTACAAATGTATTCAGGAATCCAACCATAAACAAGAAAGACTTATTGCTGTTTTTAGTAAATTTGCTTGCTAATATTGCTGCCTGGGAAGATCCAGAAGCAGGCAGAAAACCAAATATCAAACCTGAAAAAGTGCTTCCAATTGTTGCTTTAAAAATTTCTTTTGCCGGAATATTTATGTTTGTTATTCTCTGGGCGGGAATATTAATCTTGCTTGCATAACTTACAACCAACCAATCCTAGAGACCCAGCCAATAAAAAAAGAGACAGGGCTAATAGTTTATTTGATTGTTCTAAAATAAAAAACAAAGATACAGCTAATAAAATATAAACTATATACTGGGAGATAAAAGAATAAGCAATTCCTGCATATAAAATTAACAACGGGCTTAACAAGATTATAACACCCAATGATATCAAGGAGCCAAAAACAGTTATTGCTACAGCCTCATAACCAAATCCCTCTAAAAGAAGCCTATGTCCTGGTAAAACACCAAGTGATGTATCTGCTTCTGGTGCACCCAAGAAGATTGTTGAAATTGAATCAAAAAAAGTATGGGCTATTGCAATTGTTAATATAAAAACCGATATTATTAACGGGTCTGTAAATTTTAAAAAGAAAGACAATGAGGAAAGAATAATTATCGAAACTAAATTGATATGTATTCCTGGTATTAATCCAGTAACAGTCCCAACAGCCAAGCCTAAAAAAATAGAAATAAATAACTGGATTAACATTATTTTTTTGCACTTAATCTTGCTTTTCTTATTGCCCTGTCTATATCCCTTCTTGTCCACCCAGACTTTACTAACAAAGTTATAACCTGTTTTTCATTTTGCCCTTTCTCAAGAGAATTCTTCATATACTCAACAAGTTTTTCAAACGCTTCTTCCTGGTTTCCATATTTTGGCATAGCTGGACTAAATATATTTCCTATCTGTGCCATCGTTATTTTCTTTTTAGGCTTTAGTTTTTCCAGTAAATAGTTAATGTAATTTTTAATGCCTGGCTTCCCCCCCTTCTTTCTGTAATTGTAATAACTATAAAAGAAAAGCCCAATTAAAATTATTAATGAAAAAACTAAAATCCACAACCACAAATAGCTTTTTTTCTGTATACAGTCCTGTGGGCAGCTGGATTCTTCCCCTTCCTCGCAGATTCCATTTTCGCACTGTACTTCTCCAATGGTCTTTTGTACTTCTTCAGTGGGCTTCCTTAATGCCGGTGCTGTTTCAGCAATCCCGCATTTCCCATCTGACCTGGAAACCAGTACTTGAACATGTTGAGTAGGTTGTCCCGTCGCTGCAGCTTTGTGTTGCCAAGCCACTGCAATCTGAATCTGAATTATCTACCTCATTATCACAGTCATTATCCTTGTTATCATTACAGCTAGATTCTGTTAATTGATATGAAGAGGAATAATTAGAATAATCACAATTACTTAGAACATTGTTTGTACAGGTCTGATTTAATCCGTTACAAACACCAGAGGTTTTATCACATGGTCTTGAAGTAACTCCACCACACGGGCAGTTTTCATCTGTTGCTCCATTACAATTATCGTCTAAACTATTACCACATACCTCAGAACTGGGAAGTATGCCTCCAAGACAGATTGTTAGCCTGCCATTTACACACTGCTGTACACCCCTAGTACATACGCCTGTGCCAGAACCACAGTTTCTTGTATAAGAACCACCGCATGAGCAGCCTTCGTCTATAGACCCATCACAGTTATTGTCTATATTATCACACCTCTCTGTTGTTGGAATCCTTCCCCCGACACAGCCACCCCAAGTCAGGTTTAATCCTGTTGTATTTGAACATGCCTGAGTTCCACTTCCACATGAATTTTCCAGACAATTCCTTGTTGTTTGTGACGAGCAAACACAGCCATCATCTATTGCACCATTGCAGTTGTGGTCTTTGTTATCACATAACTCTGGACCTGGACCTTGAGTTGAATTGCATCTATTAAATGTCCCATTTACACATAATTGGATTCCGGTCCTGCATTCCCCAACATTGCTTCCACAAAGTATTGTGTCATTTGCTGAGCATGAGCAGCCTTCGTCTATGGATCCATCACAATTATTATCTATCCTATCCCCGCATAATGCTGAGTTTGATCCTTCATTTTGTGTATTGCTATAATTTGAAAGGTTATTGTAATTACATCCCGGCCATAAATTATTTGTACATGTTTGAATTGAACCTGCACAAAGACCATACTGCCTTGGGCATGACCTTATAGTTCCATTTGCACAGAAGTTTGATGAAGAACATGAAGGATCATCTTTAATGCAATTATTGTCCCATGTTGTTTGATTAATTATATTAACACAAGTTTCATGATAACTGCATGTTGTATCTTCTGGTGATGTAAAGCACTGCCTTTTTTGGCCCAGGGTGCATTGTGTTACATTTGTTTGGTTGCCTGTAGTACAATTGGGTATTAATTCTCCGTTGCATACACCTGCTGAACATGTATAGTTTCTGCATGTGTCCGAACCAGTACATGATGCACCATTATTTACCTGAACAGGCGAATTGCATTGATGGCTTGTCTGGTTACATGTTCTTGATAAACATAATGTTCCGCTTGTACAATCAGAGTCAGAAGCACAACTGCATTGTGGGTCTTGAACATCAATTTTTCCATTGCAGTCATTATCTATCCCATCAGAGCAATTAGTTTCAAATTGCTGGCAAACTGTAAAATTACCATTTGTATACCTGTAACATCCTGTATAGGGATCTGTATTAACGTCGCAAATAAAAGTAAAAAATCTTCTGAATCCAATATCTTGTGCAACAGGCAAGTAAGTCAAATATGCTGTTCTTGTTGTCGTTGTATTGAAAGCCCATATTCCACCGGGACAATTCTGATCCCTCGGACCGGTTCCTTGATTAATTGCATCTGTTTTACACAGCCAAATATTTTTCTTACAAACATCCCCTTCATCAATATTCCTATTTAAAATAGCCAACTGCTCTCTTGTATATGTTGTATTAAGAGAAGAAACATTTGCTTTATATACTGAAACGGCAGCTCCGCTGTTTAAATGTCTTATACTTGATATTGAAATTGATTTTACATTCTTTATGCCACCTAA
>JACPNI010000058.1 GCA_016185555.1 Candidatus Woesearchaeota archaeon
TAAAAAGATTCAATGAAAAAGAATGCAGAAAAGGAAAGATTAAGGGGATAACCGGAAAAAGCATACTCAAATTAATCGCATAAAGATATATTTCAGATTATATAAATCTTTTAAAAAAGAAGGACAATCTCAGTTAATATGGGGGACGTTGTTATAACCTACGAAACTCTCTATGAAATATCCCGTAGAGAGAAGAACCGGCCGGAACTGCAAAAACTAGATATAACTTTTTTTAAAGACTCCTTGAACTATCTAAGCGAAAAAAAGCGCATTTTAGATTCACAAAGCAAACAGGAGAGTTTATTTGCACAAAGCGAGGCAAGCAAGACAAAAAAACAGCTTGAAAATGTACATAAGATCCTTCGTGATATTTATGAGAAAAGGGAAAGAAAACTAATGGAAATGGCTGTTTTTGCATCAAGAACAGATGAAAGCACTATAGACCTCTCTAATATGCTTCCTGAAGAGATTGAACTGTTTAAAAGCTTTGTAAAAGTTCTAAATCATTACAGGTCAAATATATTAATAAATCTTCTATCCTTTAGAGCACCACAACTGCCAACAAACGGATTTGGTATAAATATAGCAAAAAATGAAGAACCAAAAGAAATAAATACAAGCCCTGAGGTGCAATCAGAACATAAATACAAAAAGGTAAAAATTATAAACCCACTCCCAAGCTTTATTGGGACAGATTTAAAGGTTTATGGTCCATATAATGAAAATGATACAGCATTACTTCCAGAAGAAGTGGTTGAGCTGTTGTTAAAAAAGAACAAGGCAACATTAAATGAAAATACCTAAGATAGTAAAAACGTATTGCAAGCACTGCAAAAAGCATACTGAGATGGCCATCAGCGTAGCGAAGAAGAAAGAAAGAGGCTCACTGAAAAGAGGTTCAATTCAAAGGTCAAAGAAACGCGGTCTTGGAAGAGGATTTGGCAACCTTGGGAAGTATGGATCAAAACCTGCAATTTCCAAGTTCAAAAGAACAGGTGCAAAGCAGAGCAAAAAAGTTGACTTTAGATACAAGTGCAAAGAATGCGGCAAGATTACTGTCCAGAATAAAGGCATAAGGATGAAGAAGGTTGTATTTGAATAACAGTATCCGGGATAACACGTTGAGTAGTGGTCTTATGTTAAGAAGTTAATTAAATGTTTCAACTGAACCATAACTTGGTTTGTGGTTTCTTAGTTCGTCTATTATAAGTTAGTTTCAATTTTTGAGTCAGCCTACTTTACGAACGGGCAAGAATCGTTACTACTCCACAAAAACGAAAGCTTTATAAACTTGCTTTATCTTCATTCGCATATGGAACCAGATTTTACAAAAATCCAAGATGAAAGAGTAGGTTATCGAATTAGAGCAAATGATATAAATGGTCCTAAATTTTTAGAAACACTAACTTTTGGACAATTTATTCCGCCATATGCTCATAGAACTGAAACCCCTCAGCAAATTTATCAGAATCTTGAACAATCACTCGCCTCTGCTATAAAACAGCAAGATTCTGTAACCGATAATAAAAGATCAGTTATGATTGATGTTCTCGCAACTGCAACTCTCCAAAGAGAAGCAATGAGAAATTCTATGGATTTAATCCGAGAACATTATCTATAAAACAATTCTTGCCCTTTATTCTTTTTTATTTATTGAACTTCGTTCTAGATTTATGGCTGACTCAATAACTCTAAAATTTTGCCTTCGGCATCGTTGCACTAAATTTTAGGTCTTCCCTTTGGTCAGACGAAACTAACAGGAATTTAACGAAGTTATGTTCAATTCAGAAAAGAGTGTTTATCTACAGTGGAAAAAATAAAACAGAAAGACTTATATAGTAATGATACCACTATACAATAATTAAAATTGATAAACTAAATAATTTTCATGGTTTTTTTCCTAGGGGATATTTGCGACTAGTATCTAACGGAGAAAATAACCCTCTTGTAGAAAAGGTTATTAGAGAAGTAGATAAGCTTATTGATGAAACCCATTTTGATTTAGAAAGTTACATTAAACTAGTTGAAGAAAATCACCAAGCAACAACTATGATATCAAATTTATGGGAGAAAGCAAGAGAGGGAGGAATTGAAATCATTCAACCCTATTTAAAGCAGAAGGAATCATCTGGAAAAGCCATTAACGAAATGATTTCCCCGATATATGATATCTTAATTTGTCGGGGATATACTGTGAAACAACTTCAACAATGATTTTTTTGTTTTGCCCTTTACTTCTGTGTTATCCCGAAAATATTTCATAAGGGCGGTTTAGTTTGTTTTATGAAATTAACGAGACCGAAAGTAACTGAAACAATAACTTTTTAAATAACCCTTTTTCTTGTTCTCTAATTACCGGAGGTATAAAATGCGATTAGCTGAACCAACAAGCAAATTTATCAAGCTTAGATGTACAAAGTGCAAGAATGAACAGATAATTTTTGGCAAACCAACAACTAAAATACAATGCCTTGTCTGTGAAAAAATTTTAGCTGAACCAACTGGCGGAAAGGGAAGGGTCAAGGCCAGAATATTAGAGGTACTTGAATAAATGTTATACAAGAAAAAAGGCTTGCCAGAAGAGGGTGAGCTTGTTCTCTGTACAGTAAAAAAAATACTGCCACACTCTGTATTTGTAAATATTGACGATTACGAGAATCTCGAAGGCATGATCCATATTTCTGAGATCTCCCCAGGAAGGATAAGGAATATAAGAAATTTTGTAATAGAAGGTAAGAAACTTATTTGCAAAGTCCTGACAACCAACAAGGAAAGACAGCAAGTAGATTTATCATTAAGAAGGGTCTCTATATCTCTAAGAAAGGAAAAAAACCAAGAATACAAACAGGAACAAAAAGCAGAAAAAATACTTGA
>JACPNI010000059.1 GCA_016185555.1 Candidatus Woesearchaeota archaeon
GTAAAAATGTGGAAATTTATCAAGGAGATCTTAAAAAATTCCAAGATAATAGGCTATGGGGTCTTAATCACATATATCTCACAAAAGCTCAAGTTGATTTATTAAAAAACAAGATGTAACAAAAAACTAGAGGTGATTGCTATGAATTGTAAATTTTGTGATATCTACAAAAGTAGAATTGGAATTATCTATGAAAATGAACATTTTTTTGCTCAATTTGATAAATTTCCTGTTTCACTTGGACATTCTGAAGTAATTCCAAAAAGGCATGCTGTATCTTTATTTGATTTAACTGAAGATGAATGGGGTAATTTGCAAAATTCTTTGTCAGATGTTGTTAGGGTAATTGAGCAAACTAATTTTAGGGAAACATATCAAAGTTATATCAATAATCCATTGAATGATAAATCAGTGGAATTCTGCAAAAAGATGTTGAATCATGTTGGAATTGATAAAAAACCTGATGCTTATAATGTTGGTATAAATGAAGGCGAAGCAGCTGGAAGGACAATTCATCATTTACATATTCATTTAATCCCTAGATTTTTTGGGGTTGTGGAAGATTATGTTGGTGGAGTAAGGAACATAATCCCGGGAATGGGCAACTATAGAAATAATAATCCATATCCAAGATCAATTAAACATACATCTTGCTTGTCAGGTGAAAGAATGATATTTTGTGGCCGATTTAAGTCTAATCGTGCAACACCTAAAGAATGCAATTCACGAACAGTATTTTCCAGTTTTTTTTGAACTTTGGTATCATAAATCTTGGTATTTAATTCAAACAAATCTTTACCTTCATAAAATTCTTTTAGTATTTGGTTGCTATAATCACCAATACTCTCATACTTTTGAACTAAATGAGTTATTCCTCCAATACCCTTAGCTAAACCCAAAATTTCGCTTTCTTGTTTTAAGTGATTGACTTCCCAGCTACGTTCGTTTCTTGCTATTTTTAATATATAAATTGTACCTTCTTTCTCTACTTCATAGACCAATACTGAGGAAGGTATAAGTTTTCTTCTATATTTTAATGAGGGGTCAATCTCTCTAATTATTTCTTCCATGTGTTAATTTAATTATAAATGGTTTTTAAATCTTTCTATTTAATTACTACTATTAAGTTTATACACTAACTACATCAGCCCGCTTATTCTGAATCTTTCTGCTTCGCCGAATATTACACCCTTACTCTTCCTACTTTCAATAAGAGCATTAACAGAAGATATTGTCCCGTAATTTTCTTTCTTATTTTATTTATAGAATTTTATATTTTCTTAATAGTGCCATACTTTAATCTTTGAATCAGTAAAATAAACCAAAGTAAAGTAATTATTATATTAAGAACTGTAGAAAAAATCAAGCCAAAACTTACATAAACAACTACCAAACCAATCATTGCCAAAATATTAAGTAAAGAAAACTGAACTGAAATAAGGCCTTTTTTTGTTTTGAATCCATAAATTATCTGAGGAATCATTGCATAAACAAAAATAATGCTTGCAATTGAAATAACAATATCCTGCCACATATTCTAATAATAAGTTCCTTTTTTCATATAAATTTATTTTTTATAGAAACCATATTATAATTAACTTAATTTCCTTTTTCTTCAGATTCTATTTCTTCATCAGAATCTTCCGCATACTTATGACCATCTCGAATATTCTTATCATTGGATTGAAGTGTGCTTATTATATCTATAACATACTTCCCTTCACCTAGTCTATAAACTAATGGCTTACCTTTAAATAATTCAATTAAATCAAGTTCATATTTACCTGGCTTCATTACCCTTATGGTTTCAAAATCCAAAACAACAGGATAATCTTCATCTTGCTTTTCACCGATAATCTCCATTACCTCTTCTTCTAATTGTACTTTCTCTTCTTCAGATAGATTTACAGTAACATCTTTCGCTTCCTCTATGTGCTTCTGTTTAACATAAAAGAAGAATCTCCCTCCGCATTTATTGCAACCTTTTAGAATCTCTTCACTTCCATCAGGGTAGAAAGTGGCACATTTAACACACTGATGAGGCATATTTACCTCTTCCTTTTTCTTCTATTCTCACTTAACAAAAGCTGAAGCTTGTCCGGATCTTTCTTAATGTTCTTTACAACACTTGCAGGGCCTATTATTGTAAATCCCTGCCTATCCCCAAGCAGCATGTTAAATAAATTGCTCCTAAACTTGCCAAAAATAACGCTGCCTTGTGTACTTGGATTAATGACTGCTAATTCAATGCCCTTAAAAGAGTGATTAATTTCTTCCATAGTTGCCTTAATCAACTCAGCTTCTTCCTCTCTCTTAAGCCTACCTTCCAATAGCACGATCTTATTTTCCTTAGCAACCATATTAAGCAGCTTTCTTATCCGACCTATTGAGCTAAGGTCCTGGATTTCATGATATGGAACATATTGTAAAGTAAGCATTTCAACCTCCTATTTTAGCACCTTGAACAAGGCATCATATAGCTCTTCAATATTATCCCCTCTTTCTGCGGAGATACCTATAACTTTATATTGTGGGAATGCTGCCTCAATCTTTTTAATATTTGATTTCTTAAGGTCAGTCTTATTTGCAGCTATTAACACCGGTATATTCCTTGCAGCTAAATTACCTATAAGCGTTATGTTAATCTGTGAATAAGGATTTGCAGTAGAATCTAAAACAAAAAGCACACAGTCCATGTTATCAAGCCATTTAATAGATTCTATAACCCCTTTTGTTGCTTCCTTTGCTCTTTGCTTTGCCTCTTTAGAATTTAGTTTGAACTTAAGAAAATCCTCATAGTCTATCTTGGTTGCAATTCCAGGTGTATCTACAAGATTAAATGTTAACTTTTTTCCACCCTTCCTTATTTCAACACCTTCTTTGAGGTTAATGTCCCTTGTCTCATGAGGAATATTAGAAACAACACTCATTTCCTGCCCCAACCAGTCCTTTGTAATCCTATTTGCAAGAGTACTTTTTCCAGCATTCGGAGAACCATACAATCCAAGTTTAATATTGGCTTTCTTTTTAAAAAGCCCATCAAAAATCCTCTTTAAGTAACTTCTGAATACCTTTATTATCATTTTACCTCTTTACTAGATTTAACTAATAAAAATTATTTATTAATCTTTCTATGCTAAAATATCTATATTCCTAACAGAACTTACAGATATTTTTTTTCTTTGTCTTTTTGCTAGTTTTTTTAGTTTTTTTCATATTTCCCTCCTATGATATATCAAGATGAGTTTCATATAAAAATGCAACCTCAGGATCTATCTTATTAAGTATCTTAAACATTATTGCCCTGATTTTCTTGCTATTAATTACGCCTTTTTCCTTTTTAACCCACTTTACTACTAATTTTGTTACTGCAGTCGCTACCTTCTTTGCATTTTGTTTTGTATAATGCGCATTTAAACAAACTGCATAACAGGATCTGTAAATTTTTCTTTCATCAAACTCTTCTAATTTCTCTCTTTTAACTATTAGTTTCATCCGAGATTAATCACCCCATTTGCTATTAAAATAAGTAACCATGCCAGGGCTATAAGCAACAAGCCCATTGCTAATCTCATATGTGCCCGCCATTTATGCTTCCACATCTTTATATGCTGCACTCTTTTTCCAAAAAATACCATTAACAGTATTACAACCAAAGGCAATACAAATATTACATTGTAGATCGCAAGGAGCAATAAAGCATTTAGGCTAAATTGTTGTGATAATATCAAGGTTATAGCCAAATAAGGCCCTCCCGTACAAGGAAGTTCTACTGCAGCAACAAATGCACCTAAAAAGATTATCCCCGGTATAGTCAACCTTTGAGAATATTTATGTATCATCTTAGCATGTTTAGGAGCAATAGCCAATGAAAATCCTTCTCCATACCAAAAAAAATCCTTTATTTCACTAAACCAGCAATCAAAATAATACTACCCACAGCTATAGAGATCCATTGCGCAACAACTAATGGAATAACACTAAGAAAAGTCATAAGACCTAGTCCTAGAAGAAAGTACACCAAATAAACAGCTCCAATATAAATCAACCCTATTTTTAAAATATTAAACTTTGTTTGTGCCGTTGCCAATAAGGTTGATACTAATAATATTAATACCCCAATAGCGCATGGATTAACAGAATCAACCAATGCTGTTATAATCACAGTTACTAATGAAGGTAATACTAATTCCACTGCCATTTTATTCAAATACTATTTTTAACCTATCCCCCGGAGGAACATCCTGATATGGGCTTATTACATACTCGTTTAGCTTATCATTATATTTACCATTAACATAAAGAGCAACCTTCCCAACTTCACCATTAGGACATTTATCTCTATTCTTCCAAGTTTCAACTGAACCGTCTTTTTTTGGAACCGATAGTGTATCTTTAGTAAATTCCCCACCTATAGCCTTAAAGAAATGACCCAAGTCAACCTCATTTAATTCTACTACAATCCCTTCTATATGAATCCTATAATCATTATGATGATGAAATGATGATGTACCTATCCTATTTAGAAGACCTTCAGACATAGGAAGCATTTTCTTTTCACCGCAAACAAATATTTCAAAATCTGCATGCCAATGAACAGGGCCATTTGATTCTGACGCTATGTTCCAATATAATGTAATTCCTAAAAGATAAAGTGTAACTAGTATGGTCACACTTATAATAGAGTAGAATAAAATCCTTTTATGGAATACTTTCAGGTTTCTATTAAATATGACTGAAACTAAAGCTAAAAGAAGTATTAAAGAAAAGCCAAGGTAAACATAATTTAGGTTTAATTCAGCAACCTCAGAAACCTCATTAGACTCTCCATGAGATATTACTATAGATGAAAACAAGATTATAAATAAAGCTAGATACACCACTCTTTTTATCATTATTATACTTAGTTAAAATATAAGTATTTAAAGATTGTTTTTTTCTAAATTCCGGACACTACAGTTTAGAGCACAATTCAGTAAGAGAAGAAAAGACGAAAACAAAAGTTATCTCAAATATAAACCGATATCAGGAGGAGGGGAACTTGTTGTCCTATCCTTTAAAGAATGAAGAACAAGTTTTGCTTTAAGTGATTTTAGATTAAATACGGTCCTTGCTTCTTCTATTGCTCGCTCATCAGTAATAGGCGTTGGACGATTAGCAAAAGAATCAGAAGTGTAACCAATTCCTGATAGATCTATTATCTTTGAATAATCATTATGCATGCAACAAGTAATACCGCGAATTCCATACTGCCTAAATCTTGGTCTTATTGATAAGATGTGTTCTTCTTGTCCTTCCAAGATAATATCTAAACCTTCACCAACATAATGGGGTGGTTCTGCCCAGTGAGGTTTAGCACCAAATCCTATCTGCCATTTAATTGGCTCTGCTATGTCGGCATCACCAGTATAGTATCTGAATGTTTTATTATTTTCCCTCCAACTAATAGTTTTACAACCCCCAAAAACAGGATGTTCACCAATATCATGTTTGGGCAACATATAGTCACTCTCCCGACTAGTTTTTTGATCGCATCTCATAAAATTGTAACTATCAAGTAGTATTTAAATGTTTCGTTTTGCTCATGACCCCTTTTTCTAAATCCCACATCTTTTTAGCTAATTTTCCATCATACTTAAATTGTTTAATCAATTTAACAGCCTCTGCTTTTTTCCTTGCATGATCCCTTAGAAAATCATTTATCTTATCAATAAGTATTGCCTTTAATTCTCCAGTTAACATTTTGCCATACAGTAGTATATGGAAATTATTCCTTTTTCTTAATCAAGAATATAAAAAAGAAAAGCTTAAGCAGCGTAATTCACTGCAGCGTAAGCATCAACCCTACCCCATCCATAGCTTGAGTCCCATCCGGCTTTTCCTAGGTCTTTAGCTGTCTTAAATAGTGCCTGCTCAATTTGTGCCACAGTATATTCAGGATGGGCAGATTTTATCAGGGCTACTGCACCACTTACCATCGGTGTTGCCATACTTGTGCCACTTGCAATCTTGTAATCACTTCCAAGCCATGTAGAATAAATATTCACCCCGGGCGCTGTAATGTCAACAGCCTTTCCTCGACCTGAAAAACTTGCAATTTTATCACCGCTATCGACTGCGCCTATAGTGGTAGAATAACTTATACAACCAGGAATTGATACTCCTGCACCACCACTGTTCCCAGCTGCAGCGATAACTGCAACATTCCTGTCTCTAGCATATTTTATTGCATTTGTCATATCTGGTAGAGCGCTGTCACAGAATCCTTTATATGTATACGGTTGTGAAGTTCCTAGGCTCATGCTTATTGCATCTGCATTAAAATCATCTGCTGTACCTGCAATACCATCTGGTCCATTAACTGCCCAATAAATTGCAGCAACAACATCACTGAAATATCCAGAACCAGAAGAATCAAGAACCTTAGCGGCAATTACCCCCGCTGCAGGTGCTACACCCTTTGCATTTGAATCAACACCATCTGCAGTTATAATACCAGCAACATGACTTCCATGGCCATTATCATCAAATGGGTCATTATCATTATTTACAAAATCTTTTCCACCAAGGTAGCTTGAACTCAATTCGGGATGATTATAATTATAACCGGTGTCTATAACAACGACCTTTCTTCCATCACCATTATTACCGGATGACTGAACAATATCGGCTTTCATCTGCTTATTTGCTCCAGAGTCAATTGCAAAAACCCTTACATCTTCCTGCAAATTTAATAAAGAGGCAACATCTGCAGAACACATTAATGCTTTTAATTTTCCTACATCTCTAACAACTTTACATCCTTTTGCCAGTGCATCCGATACTTCTCTATCAGTATGTGCAATAACCCTAACTTTTTCATTACCAACAGCTGAAACAAATATCGATAATACCAGTACTAAAATCAACATCAATGCAATACCAAAATATTTTATTTTCATATTTTATCACTCCTCATATTGAAATACAAGTTATACCATATTTTAACTCCAAACAGTAAATTAAACCCCTATTTAAAGATTATTCTTTTCAAAATCCCACATTTTTTTAGCTAATTTACCATCATACTTAAATTGTTTAATCAATTTAACAGCAT
>JACPNI010000020.1 GCA_016185555.1 Candidatus Woesearchaeota archaeon
AACAGCAGTACATCATTTTAATCTTAAAAAAGCTATCCAAGAGATTAAAAGGGTAAGTAAAAAGGAAACAAAATATGCATTCACCATAATGAAAAAAGCTAAAAATTTTGAGGGAATAAGAAAGGAGTTACATAAAAATTTTAGTTTGAAAGAAATTGATGAAGAAAAAGACTTGATTTTGGTTAGTCGAACATATTAAACAAGCCTTCTTTCATCTTAGGCTCTTCTTTTTTCCTTTCCTCTTCCCTGTTTCTTGTGTAGGAACTCTCAGTCCTTGGGTAGCTTTCACCAGCCAGTCTGCTTCTTAGCCTATTGCTTTCCTGGGTAGATTGTATATCCCTTACTACCCTTTCCTTGTAGTCTTTCATTGCTTCTTCCTTGTTATAATTTCCTGCAGAATACTGGAATGGTTTTTGGTCTTCTTTTCCTTTTTTCATTAATATTCTTTCCTTGTTTACTCTTGCAAGCCTTACCTCACTTTCATGCTCTTTTCCCCTGTGTTTTGTGAAATTAAACTTTGTAATAAACAAGTAAACTGTCAGGAACATTACTAAAATAGCCGCTATCTGGTAGGCTCGATCAAATGAAACAATCTCTTTGCCAAATATTGGAACATTGAATACTGCACGTCCATCACCAGAGGTAACCTCAACAACATAATTCCCTGTGGGTACATAATCACCAAGGTTTAAAGAAAATAATTCTCCAGGATCCATTGAAAGTTTTTTTGTAGTGTAATATTTACCATTGTCAAAGCTCACACTTAATGACTTGTCATATTCTACATTCCCCTTGTTCTTTAATAAGATTGTCTGGTTTGCCAGTTTAATTTCTATATTTGTTATATATTCAACTTCAAAAGAGTCTTCAGCTTCTAATTTTTTAAAGTTTGCATTAACAGCATAGTTCCCGGGAAGTGCAAGGTCTTTTAATTTATAGCTAAGCACATTATTTGTTTTGATTGTGTCTTTAACAAGCGAATTACCATCAGCATCTAGAATCTCAACAGGTATATCGTCCTCTATTATGCTGTTTGCCTGGTCATAAAGCCCGGGCATAACCTCAACAACATCTCCGGGCCTGAATTTTTTATTGTTTAGGCTTAATTCTAATCTGCTTGGTACAGGAATCACATTAAACTCAAGTTCTTTGTACCCTTTATTTCCAAGACTGTCTTCAACTGAAATAGAAACAACCTGTTTTCCGCTTTTAATGTTCTTTGCCAGATTTATTGTTTCATCAAACTTGCTCTTATATAATTTTTGTACTGTGACTTCTTCACCAATCTTAATCTTTACATTACCTCCATTTATTTTGTTATTGAATGAGTCATAAACTTCACCGCTAATTTCGAGATCTTCTTCTGGTAGCAGATTAAACTTATCCAGATTCGCCTTTATTTCGAGGCTGCTTAATATGTTTATTTTTACTGCATCCCGGAATAGTTGTTTATTGCCATAAAGATCAGTTGCAGCAAGGTCTATGCTATATTCCCCGGCAGGATTTGATAATGGTGTATATGTATATGTAAATTTTCCATTTTTTATATCTGCTAAATCCAGCAAGAAAGAGCTGACATTATTGCTTTTTAAGTATATTTCAGCAGACCCGTCAATTAGTTTGTTGTTCAGTTTGGAGATATCACCTTCTATTGTAAACGGAGTTCCTAATTGAACACTTGGCTTGTCAACTTTAAAATTGCCGTTTAGTTCTCTTGTAATATCAAAAGTATTTGACTTACCAGAATCTAGGATTATATCATTATTCCTTAAGGAAGCATCTATGAAACAGTTTCCGCTCAATAAGTTTGATACAACTATCTTTGGTATGTTAAATTGTGAAGGGAATAACTTCTTCTCATCCTTGTTCAGGCTTAAAGAAATAGAAGGAAGTTTGAAGTTGCCATCACCACAATTTATTGCAAGGCTGAATAGCCCATTAAAATCAGCTGTTTCTGTTATATGGCCTGTTATTTTTATTTCATCGCCAATGTTGTACTTTAATCTGTCAGTATTATCAATTACAATTGTTGCTGCAGATAATGGCAAAATCAATAGAAACATTAAAACTACTAAAAACCTCTCTTTCATGTTACTACTAAAGATTGATTCTTATATAAAAACTTTACTAAGGCGCGGAATTAATATTTTATCTTCAGCTTGTCTACACAATTCCTGCAGTATCTCTTATTCTTTGCGTCTGAAATGCAGTCTTCGCATATCTTTGCGCCGCACCAATTACATATGCTTGTAAGTTTCCTAGCATGAAATCTGCATTTATCCATCTTTTCTTGTGGACTATGGATTAATATAAGCTTTTTGGTATCCTATCAGGTATATTTTTTGTCCATGGAAAGTCTTTTAAATAAGATAATCTGTTATTATTGTATGGTAAGTAAAATAAGAAGATACACGCGGAATGTGCTTGCCGGGATCTTTTTCCCCTCGGCATTTATAATTTATGGTCCGTTTGTTAATGCAAAACTTAGGAATCTTGACTTTAATGTTGGTTATAAACAAGATTATGTTATTAAAAGGGAAAGAAGCCAGCTTGAAGAACTTGTAAACAAATATGATAAATCAAAAACACAGCCAATGCTTGAGGTCTTTGACTCGATAACTGACTTTGGTGGTATAACGAATAAAATAGTCGGTGAATTTAGGTTAAAAGGTTATGAAAAAGAAATCAGGAGAAGAGTTTCAAGTATACCCGATATTGAAGCCTATTATGACTTATGGGTTCTTTTAGGAAAGATGCGGGTTCCCGGATTTCACTTTAATGCAATAGCTTTTGAGGCGAATAATACTATTTTTCTGAATCAGGCTGCTAGTCCCTTTTCACCATTAACGCTTAAGCATGAGTATGTTCATTCAATTGGCGAGGTTTATGGTATTCTTAACTTAACAAATAAAAATTTACTTGACTTAGAAGAAGGACTTACACAATATTTTGCAAATAAGATATTTGGTGATAATGATACTATTTATTACCCAGAAGAAAAATTAGTCAGTATACTTGAGAAAATAAGCAACTATATTGAAAAGAAAGATGGTCTTAGTTATAACCTTCTTGCCAAGTGTTTTTTCATTGACAGGAGTTTAAATGAATTTGTTAAAAGATTTGATAATGCTTTTGGAAGTGGTAAATTTAATTCTATTTTCTATGGAGAAGGTAATTTTTATGAT
>JACPNI010000049.1 GCA_016185555.1 Candidatus Woesearchaeota archaeon
GATTAAAAGGATTAGTAGCACCACCACTTTTTTCTTTTTTTTTCTTTTTTGTTAAATAGATTATCTTATATAAATATTTACATTAGAAATAATAAATTATATTTACATTTTTAGGTTAGCTAAACGGATACAGTTAAAGGTAAATTATATAAACAAAGCTATGATTAGAAAATTGAGGTGATTTTAATGGTTGAAGATAATCCCGATTTAATAGAATTCTACGGAACAGAATGTGTTCATTGCAGGGAAATGGAACCACACATTGCTAAGCTGGAAAAAGAAGAAGGAATAAAATTAACAAGGCTGGAATGCTGGCATAACTCAAAGAACGCACAGCTATTGCAGAAATTTGATTCTGGAAAATGCGGCGGTGTTCCATTTTTCTTTAACAAAAAAACAAGTAAATGGATCTGCGGTTCTACAAGTTATGAAAAGCTTAAGGAATGGGCTAAAGGAAAATAAATGCTGCTTGAGAAACCTGCATGGCTTACAATCAGGCCACCAACAACAGAAAGTTTTGTTTTAATTAAAGAAAAGGTAAATAAATCGAGGTTGCATACAGTTTGTGAGGAAGCCCATTGCCCAAATCTAAGCGAATGCTGGAGTTCCGGAACAGCCACTTTTATGATTATGGGAGATACTTGTACAAGGGCCTGTAGGTTCTGCACTGTTAAAACTTCTTTCAAGCCTAAAAACCTTGATCCTGAAGAACCACTAAATCTTGCAAGAACAATAAAGACAATGAACCTTGACTACGTTGTTATTACCTCTGTTAATAGAGACGATTTAGATGACCAAGGTGCTGATCATTTTGCTGAATGCATAAAAAAAATAAGGGAAATTAATCCTGGAATATTAATCGAAGTTTTAATACCAGATTTTAGAGGAGATTTAGATTTATTAAAAGTAATAATTAATGCCAAGCCTGAAGTTATTGCACATAATATTGAAACAGTTCAGTCATTACAAAGAAAAGTACGTGATCCTCGGGCAAATTATGAACAATCTTTATTTATATTAAAAAATGTAAAGAAATTTTCTAAGATTTATACCAAATCTTCTATTATGCTTGGTTTAGGTGAAACTGATGAAGAAGTTGTACAAACAATGAAAGACTTAAGAGGAATTGATGTTGATTTCTTAACACTTGGACAATACCTAAGACCAAGCATGAGGCACTTAGAAATTAAAGAATATGTTAAACCAGAAAAATTTAATTATTTTAAAATTAAAGGGGAAGAACTAGGTTTTAAGTATGTTGCTTCTGGTCCATTTGTAAGGAGTTCTTATAAAGCCGGAGAGTTTTTCATTAAAAACACTATTGGGATTATTTAAATAAAAAAATAAAGAAGAATTATTCTATCTCTATTTTCTTAGCTGCTCTTTGTTCTGCCTTAGGCATTACTACCTCAAGAACACCATCTTTGTATGTTGCTTTTGCTTCTTCTGCTTTAATCCTATATGGTAATCTGACTAATCTATAAAATTCACTGTAGGATCTTTCTTGTCTCAAGTAAAAGCTCCTCTCATCTTTTGTTTCGGACTTTCTCTTAACTATTGCTTCAAGTGTGTCTTCTGTAATGTCTAAATGAACATCTTCCTTATCAACACCTGGAAGTTCTATGTATGCTATCAAGTCTTTATCAGTTTCTTTCAAATCAACTAAGGCTCTCCTTTTACCATCGCTATCAAAAAATGGCCAACCTTCAGACAATTCTGGTAATTCAGAACTTATTTCACTTAACACATCAAATAAACCACCCAAACCATATTGGTCTCTTTTAATTTTATCTAATTTTCCTGCCATATTAACCTCCCCAAAAGTTTTAATTATTTTCATACCTCGAGCTAATTTAAAAGCATTATGTATTTTTAGTATACTCAATGAATCAAATTTTTAAAAAGAGAAAGGTTTATAAGAATTTAAAATGCCCAAATTCACTATCATATAGTATCATACAACTATGGAAAAAAGATTCCTTAAAGGCTCTGGAGTAGATGTTTTCAACGGAAATGAACTTATAATAAAAGGCGGTTTAGAAGCCAAGATTAATGAAATCACAGGCTATCCTGGAAGCCCTGTAGCTGAAACATTTGATGTAATTTCAAATAACAAAGAGATATTCAAAGAAAACGGAATTCTTGTACAGATTGCAAACAATGAAGCATTAGGTGCTGCTAGACTTCATGGCTCTCAGATGGCTGATATAAAAGCCATGACGATAATGAAAAGCGTTGGCATGAATGTAGCTGCAGATGCCTTGTTAAAGGGTGGTGCTTTAGCTATAGTTGGTGATGATCCATGGAGTTTAAGCACCCAGGTTCCGGCAGATTCAAGAATGATGTCAAAGCACCTTTATATGCCCATAATGGAACCATCAACATTCCAGGAATTAAAAGACTGGGTTAAGATTGGATTTGATTTGTCAAAAAAATCCAAGCTGTTTATAAGCTATCTTGTTACAACCAATCAGGCTGATGGCGGTGGTACTGTAAGTTTATTTCCAAATGAATACCCTGAAATCAGCTTAAAAAACAAAATAACACTTGACTCTTCAACCATAACCTCTGATAATGCAATTCTGCCCCCGCATACACAGATTAATGAAGTTGACATATTAAAAGAGAGATTTCCAAAACTGTTAGAAGAAGCCAGAAAATACAGTTTAAATAAAATATTATACAAAAGAAGAAGCAGAATTGGTTTTATCAGCTCTGGCTTGGCTTATTCTTATTTAGAGCATGCTTTAAATGAACTTGGATTAAGCGGCAAGATTCCAATATTAAAATTAGGCATTACATACCCTATAGACCAAGATATAATCAAAGAATTTGCAGACATGGCTTACGATATCTATGTTGTAGAAGAAAAAAGAGACTTTATTGAATCACAGGTATCTCGTATAATTAAAGACCTTCATCAAAGCCATGAAATTGATTTTGTAAATGTATGGGGCAAAAAGTTTCCAAGGGGGTTAAATGGCATTCCAGAAGTTCTTGGCTTGAATCCTTCAATAATTATTGAAAAGATAGCTCCTGTTTTAATGGATTCACATGATAAGGAAATAATCGGAAAAAAGGACAAGATTATGGAAGAAATAAGCCTTCTTATGAAAGTCAAGAGTTATGATGTTTCTGCATCACCAAGAAAGCCAACATTCTGTTCTGGATGCCCCCACAGGGATTCAGCAAGCAATCTAAAAGAATTAACTGAACTCTTAATGAATCCGGTTTATATGAAAGAAAGAGGCAGGAATTTTTTAGTTGACTTAATATTCCACGGAGATACCGGATGTTATACAATGCTAAAATATGAACCCTTTTCAAGATTAATGCAAAACTATGCTGGTATGACTCTTGGCGGTGGAACTGGTGCAGGAATTGATCCATTCATAAAGTCCAATATAAAAGAAAAAAGCCTTGAAAAAAGAATTAAAGATGGCCTGGAAGTTGTAAACAAACAAGTTGTATTTATGGGCGATTCTACATTTTATCATGGTGGAAGAAATGCAATTTCAGATGCTCTTAAAAATAACCAGGATATCACTTTTATCATACTTGATAACAAAACCACAGCAATGACCGGGCATCAGCCTACCCCGGGAAATGCATCAGATATCCTCGACAACCAGACCTTTGCCCAGGACATTGAAAATGAGATTGGTGGTATGATTGATGGAGTTAAAGAATACAAAGACATATTGCTGATAAGAACAAACCCTGCAGATAGGAAAACATATCGGAAAATTCTGGAAAATGCATTGCTGCAAGAGGGAGATAAGGTTATTGTAGCCGATAAGGAATGCGGGATAACATACCATAGAAGATTAAAAAGGGAAAGGGATGCTGCAATAGAAAAAGAAGGATTTTTGAAACTGGAAGAACACATCAACATTACACCAGAAGTATGTGAAAACTGCAGGGAATGTACAAATTCAACTGGATGTCCCGGATTAACTATTATAGATACAGACTATGGAAAGAAGATAGGCATTGATTTTTCATCCTGTGTAACTGATACAGCCTGCACCAAGATCAAGGCATGCCCTGCTTTTGAAAAGATTGTAATCAAAAGAAAAAATAAACCAAAAAATAACAGCAAAGAGATTAACCTGGAAAATATTATAGAACCGGGATTTAAAGAACTGCAAGATAAATGGTACTGTTATATTGATGGGATAGGTGGAATGGGAACTGGTGTTGTATCAACAATACTCTCAAGGGCCGGAATGTTGGAAGGATATAAAGTCCTGTTTAACAATAGAAGAGGTCTTGCAATAAGAAATGGCGGTGTGTATGCACAAGTAGTATTTACAAAATCAGATGATATAATTTCACCGGTAATCCCTTATGGAAAAGCCAACCTTCTCTTAGGTCTGGATATAATTGAAACACTTAGGAGCATAGAACCCAAACAGAATATGTGTGTTGCGAGCAAAGAGAGGACTAGTGCTATAATCAACAATGCTCAAACACCAACAATGAATATGCTGATGGGTTTTGAAGAGCAAAATATTCAGGATTTAGAGTCTAAGATCAGGGAACATACAAAAAGTAATGATTACTTTAGTGCTAATCTATTTAATATTTCTGAAAGATATTTAGGGAATAAAATTTATACTAATCTAATTATGCTTGGTGTTGCATTCCAAAAAGGATTGCTTCCATTAAAACTCAAAAATCTCGAAGAATCAATTAAACTAACCCTCGGGGATAAGGATTATGAAGAAAATATTAAGGCTTTTAAGATTGGAAGGAAACTAGTGACAAAACCTGAAGAATTCAACATTGAAAAGAAGATAGAGACTTATGAAGATGCGTTAAATGACAAGAGTGGAATACTGTCACAAAAAGATCCATGGCTCGCAAACAGCTATCGCATAAATGTTGAAAACATTGTAGGTATTATGAAATTAGATGATAAAACAAATAAAGATCTTGCCCTAAGAGTCTATGATTTGATACAATATGAAGACTTTGGTTATGCAGCAAAATATATGGGCAAAGTAATTGGCGTATTTGAGAAAGATTCCAAGGAAAAAAATTATGAAGCAACAAAAGCTGTAATATGGAACCTGCATAAGGTAATGGCAATTAAGGATGAAATATATGTTGCACATTTATTAACATCTGAAGAAAAGCTAAAAAAAGATAAAATAAAGTATAATGTTGATGAAGCAAATGGCGATGAAATAGAATATGTTCATATAAATAGGCCACACATAAACATTTTTGGTTTTGATGCGCAGTTTGACCATAATACAAGAAACTGGGAATTAAATCTGCTTAAGAAAATGAAGTTCTTAAGAAAAAAAGGCACTTTTGGAATATTTAATCATGTTAAAGAGGAAGAATTCAGGGACTGGTATAGTAATGAAGTTATTGGCTTCTTCTTAAAAGATTCCAAGGAAAGATATGAAGACTGTACCAGGGCTTTGAAGATACCTTATGAATTACCGGGCAGTAAAGCTCCAGGAGTTACTGGTTACAGGGAAGTTATTTATCCAAAATATGAAAAAGCCCATGAATTTTTCAATAACATAAGAAAAAGTTAATATGGATCAATATATGAAGTTACATACGCAAGAGGATATTCTTTTAACTATTAAAGAATATGCAAATGAATTTAAACCAAAAGTAGAAGAAAAAACAAAAACCACATTAGAAGATATTTGTGTAGAAGAATATTCACTTGAAAGTGCTAGAGAGTTTTATAGCGAGGAAGATACAGACAATCCTAATTTTCTTGCATGTCCACCAAATAAAATTTTATTAACAAAACCACTTATTTTAAAGATAATAAATTATTCTTATCAACCAAATCCCTTTAACATAGTATCAACTCCAAATAATTTATTCTTTAGGTATGTAACATTACATGAGGTATATCATTTTGCTTTATACAAAATAAATGACTTCTTTATACCAAGAAAATATGAAAATGAGCCAATATTCAAGGCAAAGAAAATAATGGATGAAGGCTTTGCCTGTTATATGGCATTAGATGCATCATCATTTTTATATAGTGGCCTTAATAATAGAATTATATCAGGATTTAAAAGAATGTGGTTCTCGCTCATTAAGCCTGGAGAGTCTCATTATAATGGATACATATTAGTAAAACAAATTGTTAGCAAACATGGCGAGGAAGAGTTATTTAAAATAATTAAAAGGATGGGAAAAGATAACATCATTCAAGAAATACGAGAAATCATTGGGGGATTAAAGTGAAAAAAAGAACAATAGCGGATCCATATAAGATAAAGGTTGTAGAACCCATTAAAGTAACAACAAGAAAACATAGAGAAAAAGCAATTAAAGAAGACTAAATGACATCAAAAAAGATTTTAACAGGAGTAATTGCAGCTTCAATAATATTTTTTGGAAGAAATTCTTTTGAGTCAGAAATAGAGGAACAAGTCAATAATCCTACTGTTAATTGCCAGCAGGATGAAAATAACCTTGAAACTGGATTCGAGATATTTAATTTAAAAGGCCAGATACTTAAATTATATAAAACAATTGGGAAGCTTAATATTAACAACTGTAAAACCAAACAAACAACATTATATGAGGAAAATTTAGATAGTTTTTTTATATATGAAGCGAATGCTAAGATTGAAAAAGAATATCATATCGATTATGTTAATTATCAAGTCGAAGGTAAGTTAATCGGAATAATTGACAGGATGCGCAACCTTGAAGTTCTAGAAGGAAACGAATTTAAATATATTGGTAGATTTATTGGTGGGATTTTAAAAGAAAACCCACAAGAAGCTACAATATATGAGAGACTAGATTCTAGCCTTAATGACATGATTTTATCGTATCCTTCTTATGGTGGGCAAATTTACCTTAATACTGAAAAAACATACTATACTATTGACTTATTAGGAAACATAAGAAATGCTCTCCTTGGTAAAAATCAATTTATTGGGCATTATGCCTTTAGTTTATATACAAAAAGTAATGTTAAAATTTTAAGAATTAAAAGTAATGATGGAAAGAGATATGGAAGCTTCCAAAAAGTTCAAGAGGCGAGTTATTTACCAAAGGAAGAGCCTGAATTTGCTTATTTTAATAATACAGATACACCAATAAATGGCCTGCCATCTATTTTTGCTGTTCGAAATAACTTTGGTGATGGACAAGTTTTTGAATTAATGGACTTTAAAGACAATGAACCAATACTTAAAACAACACATTATAAGATTTCAGCAGATGGAATAATCGGGGACGATAATGAATTAATTACAATGCCTAATGGTTCAAGAAGGCCCAAACCAAAATTACAAATTAAGTTTGGAGTACTTTATTATCCATTTACAAACCAAAAATACACTAATAATTATGTAGGGCGTATCGATATAGAAGAACTAAATTATTTTTTTAGGCTATGGCGATAGAGCAAGTAGGCTAGGGGGGATTAAAGTGAAAAAAAGAACAATAGCAGAACCATATAAGATAAAGGTTGTAGAACCTATTAAAGTAACAACAAGAAAACATAGAGAAAAAGCAATTAAAGAAGCCGGTTACAATACATTCCTTTTGAAAAGTGAAGATGTTTATATTGATTTATTAACAGATTCTGGAACAAACGCAATGTCAGACAACCAGTGGGCGGGTATGATGCTTGGTGATGAGGCTTATGCCGGAAGCAGGAATTTTTATAACTTAGAAAAAGCTGTGCAGGAGATTTACGGGTATAGGCATATTGTTCCTACCCACCAAGGCAGGGGAGCAGAGCATATTATCTCTAAAGTTCTTATAGAAAATGGAGATTTCATACCCGGAAATATGTATTTTACAACAACCAGATTACACCAAGAATTAGCTGGCGGAACTTTTATTGATGTAATAATTGATGAAGCACATGATCCTGCTGCAGATTTTGAATTCAAGGGAAATGTTGATTTTAACAAACTTGCAACATTAGTTAAAAAAGTCGGGGCTGCAAAGATCCCTTACTTCAGCCTACAAGCAAATACAAACATGGCCGGCGGTCAGCCTTTTTCCATGGAGAATCTGAAAGAATTAAGTGAATACTTCAAAAAGAAGAAAATCAAGATTATTTTAGATGCGACAAGGGCTGTAGAAAATGCATATTTTATAAAAAAAAGGGAATCAGGATATAAAACTAAAAGCGTTAAAACCATACTGAAAGAGATATGCTCTTATACTTATGGCTGTACAATGAGTTCTAAAAAAGATCATTACTGCAACATAGGGGGTTTTCTTGCAACAAATGATGAAAAAGTATTTACAAATGCAAAAGAATTAGTTGTCATATATGAAGGGCTGCATACATATGGCGGGTTAGCTGGAAGGGATATGGAAGCTATTGCTAGGGGGATTTATGAATGTGTGAAAGATGAAAACATTGCAGCAAGGATAAGGCAGGTAGAATACCTAGGAAATAAATTGCTTAAAGCTAAAGTTCCAATTGTAGTTCCTATTGGGGGCCATGGTGTATTTTTAGATGCGAAAAAAATATTGGAGCATATCCCACAAGAGCAATTCTCGGCACAGGCATTAACATCAGCACTATATATTGATTCTGGTGTCAGGGGCATGGAACGTGGGGCAGTTTCTGCCGGAAGGGATAAACAAGGAAAAAATATTTATCCTAAATTAGAACTTGTAAGGTTGGCCATACCGAGACGAGTATATACTAACCTGCATATGGATGTTGTAGCAGAATCAGTAATAGAAATATATAATAACAGGGAAAAGATAAAAGGATTAAAAATTACTTATGAACCTGAAAAATTAAGGTTTTTCCAGGCAAGATTTAAACAAACTTCTTGGAGACGAGGTTAAAAATGGACAGCATGTTATTGGAAGAAGAAATACTGAAGAACCTAAACAGAATTGTAAATCCGCTAAAGAATCATACGGAATACCAAAGCAATATCAAGGGTTTCCTTTGTGAATTGATGATGCATCTGCTAACCAGCCAATTCCAAGCCAGATTATCCAATAATGAAGATGTTGGTGTTAAAATTAGCCTTGATGTTAAGGATAAATCATTAGAAGAAACAATTAAAAGAGAATATGAACTTTTCAACAATGTAGTGGTGGATATTTTTAGTTATACTAATGAACTGTCTTACATGATGATAAAAGACTATGATAGTAAAAGCACTGTAAACGTATTAAGGACAATGCTGACTAATGAGAAGGTTCGATCAACAATACTTCTTTATTTCAATGGGGATGTTCTTGGGTATAAAAAGGCTTCAAGAACAGCAATACAACAAGTTACAGGATTTAATTTCAATTAAATGGCACGGGAAATTTCTGCAGGTATAGTAGTATTCAGAAAAGAAAAAAATAATAATCTTTATTTATTGCTGCATAAAGAACCTCAGGGGATATACAAAGAAAGCTGGGATTTCCCAAAGGGATGGATAGAAGAAGGAGAAGAGGATTTAGAAGCTGCATTACGGGAAACTAAAGAGGAAACTGGCATAAAGGACCTAAGGATAATTGAAGGATTCAGAGAAGGAATAAACTTTTTCTTTAAAAAAGGGAATGAGCCAGTAAATAAAACAGTTAAATACTTTTTAGGAATTACAGAAACCAAGAAGGTAAAAGTTTCATTTGAGCATGCTGGCTCTTCATGGCTAAATTATGAAGATGCATTAAAAAAGATAACTTCCAAAGGCTCAAAGGAAGTTTTAAAAAAAGCAAATGATTTTATTAACAAGGGGGTGTCTTTTAATGAGTCGCTTAAGTCTTTTACAAAAAATAAAAGAAAATGAGTTTAAACAAGTAACAAATTACAGACCGGCAAGCAGGCTAGAATTAAGAAACTTTAATTCATGTTATCATTGTATGTACAAAACAGAAAATGAAAAAGAATTTGGCGGTCAATGTTCTTTCTTATACAGGGGTCTTGAAGGAAATTTGTTCTACATAGATATTTTTAATTTATGCTCTAAGTTTAAAGAGAGGATAAAATTTAAGAGATCTTAAGTAAGGCAATACATAAAATATGTTCAGTACTTTCAAAAGTTTTATAAAGATGTAAAACGCTATTGGTACTATGAAGAATTTTGAGCTTGAACTGGATGTTGCAATAAACCTCGCTTTTTCTGCTGGAAGAAAGGTGATGGGTTACTATAAAAAACCAGACTTAAAAGTATGGATAAAAGAAGACGGTTCACCAGTAACTGAAGCTGATTTAGCTGCTAATGAAATTATTGCCCCATCTTTAAGGGCTTACTTCTCTTATGCTGTTTTATCTGAAGAAGAAAAAGATAACAAATCGCGATTAGAATCAAGGCTTGTATGGTGCATTGACCCTATTGATGGCACAAAAGAGTTCATTAAAGGTACTGATAATTTTGCTGTTATGATTGGTCTAATAGAAAATAAGAAACCAATCTTGGGTGTTGTTTACCTTCCAACATCAGATAAAATGTACTACGCAGTAAAAAATGAAGGGGCTCATTTAAGTAAGGACTTTTTAAAACCGACCCAGAAATTAATTAGATTGTCTGTTTCAAATATTGATAGCCTAGCTGAGTCATCTGTTTTAATGAGCAGCCATAATGAACCAATTAAAGCTTTAGTAGAAAAAATGAAACCCATAAGATACCAAGGTGGGGGAGGATTTGGATATAAGATATGTCATATAGCGGAAGGTAATTTCGACTCATACTTAAACAACCAAGACAACAAAGGCAGCGAGTGGGATTCTTGTGCACCACATATAATATTAGAGGAAGCTGGCGGTAAACTAACAGACTTTAATGGCAATGAATTAACATATAATAACCGTGATACTGCACATCATAATGGAGCAATAGCGAGCAATGGAATTTTGCATGAAAAAATTCTTAAATTTTTAGCTGAAAACAAGTAGAATGCTATGTTTTGCAATAGAAGCAACAGCGCATACTTTTGGCTGCGCATTAATTGACTCTAGAGGAAATATTCTGGCAGATAATAGGGACATGTATAAAAAAGAAGATGGTGGGATAATACCGTTAGAAGCAGCAAAACACCATGAAAACGTAAAAAACAAGCTTATTGAAGAAACATTAAAAAACCTAAGCAATAAAAAAATTAATTTAATAGCTTACTCCCGGGGACCCGGCTTGGCGCCTTGCCTGTTAGTTGGGTTAAAAACTGCAAAAGAATTAACTAAAGAATTCAAAGTTCCTTTAATTGGGGTAAATCATGCTATTTCCCATTTAACATCCGGTTTATTGTTTACAAAAGCCAAAGATCCTGTTTATGTTTATGTTTCAGGTGCAAATACACAGATCCTGTCACTGGAAGGGAAAAGATTCAGGATAATTGGCGAAACAGAAGATATTGGTTTAGGAAATGCATTGGATAAATTTGGTCGTGGAATTGGGCTTGGTTTTCCTGCCGGCCCGAAAATAGAAGAGTTAGCTAAAAAAGGAAGATATATAGAATTGCAGTATACAGTAAAGGGCATGGACCTGGTTTTTTCTGGAATAGTCACTCAAGCTATTCAGAAGTTTAAACATGGTATATCTAAGGAAGATCTATGCTATTCAATCCAAGAAACTCTTTTTTCAATGTTAGTTGAGGTTACAGAAAGGGCATTAGCGCATACAGGCAAAAAAGAAGTATTGCTTATTGGTGGTGTTGCAGCCAATAAGAGGCTTTGCGAGATGCTTAAAATAATGTGCGAAGACAGAGGCTGTAGGTTTCATGCTGTTCCATTAAAATACTCTGGAGATCAGGCTGTAATGATTGGCTGGGAAGGAATTTTAGAATACAGCTTTGAAAAAAGAAATGATTTTGATAAGGCCAATATTTATCCTTATGAAAGAACCGATGATGTTGAGATAGATCTTACTTCAATCTCAAAAGAATAACCAAATATCAGGCATAGCAATATCATTAGTTTATTCTGAAAGTATTATCGCTAGTATCAAATGCCCTAAAATTATCATAGGAAATAAATATCTTATAGTTATTATTTGTGGCTATATTTGTCGGTATGGTCCATGTTTCTGAACCATCATTCGAAGTTGGTTCAAAAAGCCTAGCTACAATTTGCCCAGTATCAGCATTTTGCAAAAGGATAGTAACTGTATTTAATGTGTTTCTTGTCCACCTTATTTCATATGAATTACCTCTGATTAGATTTTCACCGCCATTTGGATAAATTATCCTAATTGGCTCAAGTAGCTCCCTGTTACCTGCAACATTAATTATATCGCGTACACTTATCTCCTTATAAGGAACTGCGCTACTTGGATTTGTAGCATCATAAAGATTATATTTCCTATCATAATCTGATTCAGATAATAGCCCCATGAAATAAAACGTAAATGGGTGGTACTTTGGAACTATTAGATTATCCTGCGGATAAGTCTTTTCTCTGAATGTACCATCATTATTAGACAACCACTCCTGAGCACCATCTGGTTCTTTCCAGGGTGCATTTAAACCAGGGTAATAATGATTAGTCCTATCTATTATTTCAAGTCTCGGATTATTTAACCCGCTAACAAACGCATCGCCTACATAACAGCACCACTGATGTCCTAGTTCATGAATCTCTAGGATGCCCAACACCTTTGCTAAGGTCTCTATATCTGTTGGACCACTAAGGGGCATATTTATCCAGTTTATACCTTTAAGAATGCCATTACTTCCGTATACAGAAGATCGATCAGAAATTGATAAACCAATTCCCTTAATAGAATTTTTTATTATATAATGCTGAGTGGTCTCCAACCCAGGAAATGAACCATAAA